>JANYIW010000363.1 GCA_025358645.1 Bacteroidales bacterium | reverse complement strand
GAAAAAACATTTTGTATCAACAATCCAGCAATAACACTTTGTCATGCAAAGTATATAGTAATAATTATGAGAGAAATATTCCTGGAATTAAATACAGCATATAAAAAGAACGAGTTTGAAACAATCCATTTTCACCAATATAATAGTATTAATAATGATTTAGCACCACGATTAAAAAGTTATGTTTTATGTTCATGGTATAATCACTGGACATCTATTCTTATTGAGAACATGTTCAAAGACCATGAAGATATTTTACCTGCTGTCGGCCTTGTAAAAAAAGTTGATTTTTTCTGGAACAATTTTCCTTTTGATTTAAAGGTTACTTACTTTCCAGATGGTTTTATGAAAGGTAAAAGACATCAAAGAGGATTAAGACCTGAACTAACAGAATTAAAAGCATTTGCAAAACAGAACAACATCGACTTTGACCGTAAGGCCAGTGATGACGAAATCTTTCAAGAGCTATTATTAAGAATAACAGAAAACCCCAATCAAGTTGCACAAACCTTCATTAAAGCATTCCATCAAGTTAGACGAGATATAATTAATGAAACTATCGCAAATCCGATAAATTTAATTGTTTGGTTCTACGAAAACCAAGGAACAAGGCGTTTTGATTCCGCAAATAGGTTTTTTATTGTTCTCATTGACAGAAATAATCTTGAAGAAAGTTGGAAATTGAAAAGGAATAGAGAAATTTTAAGTACCCAAATCAATGAGTTTCTTAACGCAAACAGGAATATTGACTTCAATCAATTTCGACTCAACTTTAATTGGGAAGGAGCAAACTATCAAAGCTATGCGACTTGCTTATTCATCATTAGAGAATAATTTCATACGCATTTGTAACCACATTTAAAAACCACTAAAGCCAAGCCTCTCACACTACTGTAGGTACGGGTCTCTTACACAGCGGTTCATTAATATGTGGAGCAATTTTTTCATAATATGTAAGCAGAACTTCGTACCCTCTTTTGCCAGGATTTCAGCCATTGCTCAAAGTCGTTCATTGCTTCCTGAACCGTCATGAACGGCCCTTTTTCAGCACTCCTGATTCCAGTCTGAATCTCTTCTAAAGAAACCACCTGATCAGGTATAGCCCAGTTCCGTTCTTTCGGCTCTCTATCAGATTTTACCTCCTTGGTTTTCTTTGTATTCATCTATTAATCTTTTTTACAAAGTTAACGTATTTATTTCTATTGTTTAAATCGTTAAATCATAAGACTAAACACAAAGGTGATACAGGAATTGCTTATTGGCAAACCATTCAATTTCAAGTACTACGAATAAGAATAGTTGAATACTTTAAAGGTTATGTTGCAGACCACTGTTGTAGAAGAAATGAAAACATATTCTTTAGACGAAGTTCAAGATAGCCTTATTGGGAAATTGGGTACTCCTGCCCGGGATAAGTTTGAATATGAATTACAAATGGACTTAATAGGAGAAGCTATTAAACAGACACGGCAAGAGCGTAACTTAACTCAGGAAGAACTGGGGAAACTTATTGGCGTTCAAAAATCACAAATTTCACGGATTGAAAGTAATGCCAGTAATGTAACCATTGACACTTTAATGCGAGTTTTTAATGCATTACAAGCAAAAGTAAAGTTACATGTTGAATTGCCACACTTCAAAATCAATTTGGGACAATAATTTGCCGAGTTGTTTAATTTCTATCAACAACACGTCCACTTTGAAAAAAAATATGAGAATCAGCAGAAAAGCGGGGTATCAAAATACCAGCCGCACAAGACAAATCTCGCAGCAAGCTGAGGGGAACTAAACCCAATAGAGATTCGACAGAATGCTGTTATAGATAATGTACTGCAACATAACTTGTTACTGTTCTCCGTGACCACTAATTTGTTAACGCTACCGCTCATTTGGCACTAGAATCTGAACATTTTCGGCTTAAAAAAGTTAAGATGTTCACAAAATGAGATTCGATAAACAAAATTGTTTACTACCTTTAAGGATCATTATTAAATGCCTTAAAAGCAATTAATTAATATACAATTAGATACTTTACAACGTGATCTTTTACCATTTTATATTCGATTTTTAAATGGATGTGTTTTTAACAGATACTGAAATACAAGCATTAATCAACACGAAGAAACAAATGACTGTTGAACCTGATCTTTTATTTCTAAGTATGAAAGAAAAACGGGGTCATAAAAGCGCTGAGCATGAAATGCCACAGCCAGATGGTAGTACATTTATAATTAAAATCCGGATAAGTATCGAAAATCCTCTTGACTTTTCAGCCATTCTTGGCTATACACCAGCAAAATCCACAAAATTGTTTCTCCTACGCAGGTATAATGGGAAAAGTCACGAACATAAAAACAAACTTGAAAAAGAGGCTGCTTTCTATGATTATCATATTCATAAAGCAACTGAACGTTATCTGCGAGAAGGGACTAAAGAAGAATATTTTGCTGAAGTTTCTAGTAGATATTCAACTCCTCAACAAGCACTTAACTGTTTGATTACAGATTGCAACGTCGTATTACCACTTAACTCACAATTACATTTGGGATTATAAAAAATGGAATTAAATCACGTAGAAAAGGAATTTAAAGAAAAAGTTTGCAAAGAAATTCGTCTTCTGCAAGAAGGTGTGGACCGATATCGGGTCTTCACTCCTTTTTTATTTGATGACGGCGATTCACTTGCAATTATCTTAAAGAAGGTAGGAACCGATTGGCTTCTTACTGATGAAGGACATACCTTTATGCACCTTAGCTATGATATTGATATTGATTCATTCGATAAGGGAAGTAGAGCGAAAATTATAAGTACAACACTAAATGCTTTTTCCATCCAAGAAATGAAAGGTGTAATATATGCTCTTCTTACTGAAGAAAATATGGGTGACATATTTTATAATTATGTTCAAGCTCTAATAAAAATTACCGATATCTCGTATTTAAGCAGAGAAAGAGTTAAATCAACATTCTGGGAAGATTTCAAATCATTTATATCTCAAAGGGTTCCTGAAGATAGATTTTCATTTAGTTACAGTGATATCCTAAAAGATCCCCAAGGAAAGTATCCTATAGATTGTCGGGTGAATAAAATGGATAAACCTCTATTCATTTTTGCCATCAATAGTGATGATAAATGCAATATAAGTACGATTAATCTTCTTCAGTATGAAAAATGGGGGCTTCAATTTAAATCTCTTGCCATTTTTGAAGATCAGGAGGAAGTAAATAGAAAAGCAATAGCCAGGTTTAGCGATGTTTGCGAGAAACAGTTTTCTAGTCTGACTGTTAATAAGGAAAGAATAGAGAAGTATTTAAAAGAAAGTATCCAGTAGACTTTATCGAAATTTGCAAAAACATTTAAACGCCGCACTGGCTGAAGCACAATTCAAAGCTTTTAAAAGAACTTGCAAAGAGTAAGCTCCGAGCACCTTGACCAAAATATTGGCTATATCATGACAATTTTAAAACACTAGCTATAAATAAACAGATCTTCACATGTAAAGTCAGGAATGGAATATACGGTTGCACTAAATCCGGACGCCTGGTCTTATGCTATGCACTTACCACCGGAATTCGTATTCCATGACCAGTATCCCTGAGGATACTTGCATTGCTATTTTTTAAGCAAAATACAATTTACGAAATAAAAAAGACTATCAGACAAACTCCCGTTTACGAGTCGCTTTCAGGGAATCAGGGTCTATTCTACAGGCTTTCGACTTTCGAATTAAGTCCTTTGGCATTCAGTGATCTGCTCATAGCATTAAGCACTTCTACAATACCTAATTTTATTTCACAGCTTCCTTTAAAATGGACAATCATAGCACATTGCTCTGCCTGGACGGAATCGTGGCCACATATCTCAACCAACGATTTAATGACATGCTCGAATGTATTTACATCATCATTGTAAAGTATCAGAGTACCTGATTCACTTCCTCTTTTCAGCTTATTATCCTTATGTAATATTTTTTCCTTCATTTCAGTTGATCAAATAGTTGTCGTGCAGTTTCTATTGGTATCTCTTTTTTACCAAGCCATGCAACCACCTGTGCCTCACGATATCCATTCCTTTTTAAGAGGTCAGTGTATTCTGTTGCCGATTCAAAAGTAATAAATTTCCCAATTAAATAATCAATTCCCCCGTCTTCAAGGGTTACAATATCCATACCCCTGCTACCGGCTAATTTCCTGATTTCTTCAACTACATCTTCTTTCAGAGGTTTTGATGATCTGGTTACTTCTACTCTGAATGTCAGCGTTGGAGGAATAGTATCTACCCGGGTTTCAGATAAAGTCTTTTCGATGGTGACTAATGGTTTATTGCTCCACTCCTTTTCCATTATTGCTGATCTGTCGGGCGAAACACGTTTATTTCCCGACATTGCCACAACAAAGGCATCTTTGAATCCTTTGGCTTTAACAGTCGCGAGAGCTTTACCTGCATCTGAAGATTTCCGGAATATTCCGGCATAATAAATGGTTTTATCAGTTCCTGCTATCTTAAAGCCATAAACCGGTGAGAGCCCTTTAAAAAACACTGGTGTAACCGGGTTGCGGAAGACAGCAATCTGAATGCGATAAATAAGTCCTGTAGGTACCTCCTGATCAATTATTAACTTTGCTTTAGGATCTGTTGCAGGCTTAGAAACCACTTCGAACAAAGTGAAGATTTCCACCTGTTGCTTGACGGAAGGAAGAACCGGCTTAGCTGTATTTAATTGTTTATCAGATACTTTAATTTTATTATCGTCAGCCTTAATAATAGAGTCTTTACCAACTTTGAATTCAGGTTGTCGGACAGGGTTTTTTAAATGGAGGGTGGAGTCTTGCTGAGGATTCATTGCAATCGCTGCTTCGTGGTATTTCTGATCGGCTTTATTCTGAAAGGATGCTGCAATTTTTTCATTCTCAAGTATCGTAGCTTTTACCGACAACTTTTCATTGCCTGAAAGTTTTTCTATTCCCTTTTTCTGGTTACTTATAATGGCGGAGACAGAATCGGCTTTAGACTGAAATTCAAGAGCTTCACCCAGGATCTTCTCGTAACCCTCCGGTAGATTTACTTTGTTATTTGTTACTTTATCAAATGTTTTTTGACTTGCTACCTTACTTTCTGTTTTTGTCCCTGTCAAACTGGAATCCGCTTTGTATTCTTTTAATATTTCAGCTGGTTTTATTTCAGAATCAGCAACTTGTCCCTTTTTCTGAATGCATTGTGTTAAGAATTCCGGGACACCCATTTCCCTTGAAGTTTTTTTCCCAACCCGGTCCGTATACATATTATATGTTACAGTAGCTTCTGAGTATTTCCCCGACATTTGCTGAGCACGTCCGAGATAAAATAATCCATCAGCAGGTAATGTCTTCACAGCAGCGGCGCCCTGAAGAGCCTGTTGTAAAAGGTTCGTTGCTTCACCAGGATCTTTGTTAAGTTTTACCAGACAAACTCCTGAATAATATTTATATAGTGGATCTTTAGAATAAGTAAGAAGGAGTACACTGAATTCACTGTATGCCTTTTCATATTTCCCCTGTGAAAATGCTTCAAAAGAGGATTGACGAGTAGGTTTCGCTTGAATATTCTGGGAAAAAAGATTGTTAAAAGGTATTGTAATAGCCCCAATCAGGCAAAACAATATTATCTGTTTCTTCAATTTCATACCTGCATCATGTTTAGCAAATAGTTAATTTTCACCACTTTACTTAGGAGCTCTGATCCTTTGCAATAAGATTTATGTTAATAACAATTGACTGATTTTTTGCAATTTACAATTCAAACTTCGTAAATTTACCCATAATAACAAAATAAATTACCATGATACAATTAATAAAACCAATTATATGATCATAGAAAGAAAAGAAATAAATAAAGAGAAACTTAAGGCGCTAGAGGTTACTCTTGGAAAAATTGAAAAAGACTTTGGCAAGGGAACAATAATGAAGTTAGGCGATCATGCAATCGACAACATCCAGGTAATCTCAACAGGTTCAATCGGGCTTGATGCTGCGCTGGGTATTGGCGGAATACCACGCGGAAGGGTTACAGAAATTTACGGTCCTGAAGCATCAGGAAAAACGACACTGGCTATACATGCTATTGCTGAAGCTCAAAAGAATGGAGGTATCGCGGCAATAATCGATGCGGAACATACATTTGACCGTAATTATGCTGAGAAACTGGGCGTAGATGTTGAAAATCTGCTTATTTCTCAACCTGATAATGGTGAGCAGGCTCTTGAGATTACTGATAACCTAATCAGGTCCGGTGCTCTGGATATAGTTGTTATTGACTCTGTTGCCGCACTTACTCCAAAAGCCGAGATTGAGGGTGAAATGGGTGAATCCAAGATGGGTCTGCAGGCAAGACTGATGTCACAAGCGCTAAGAAAACTTACTGCAAATATCAATAAAACAAACACATCCTGTGTCTTCATTAATCAGCTCAGGGATAAAATCGGAGTGGTATTTGGTAATCCTGAAACTACAACCGGAGGTAATGCATTGAAGTTTTATGCTTCTGTAAGGTTAGATATTCGCCGGACAAGCCAACTTAAAGACGGTGAAGAAATAATAGGCAGCAGGACACGGGTCAAAATTGTGAAGAATAAACTGGCGCCTCCCTTTAGAAAAGCTGATTTCGATATACTTTATGGAGAAGGCATTTCGCAGCTTGGAGAGATTGTTGATCTGGGAGTCGATTTTGAAATTATCAAGAAAAGCGGTTCATGGTTCAGTTATGGAGAAACCAAACTTGGTCAAGGACGCGACGCAGTCAAACAGATTCTTAAGGATAACCCGGAATTATATGATGAGCTGAAAGCTAAAGTATCCTTAGCTCTAAAGAAATAATATTATTTAAAATACTATAAAATCATGAAAAGATATCTTCTGCCGGTACTTCTTTTGGCACTGCTTATTACTTCTTCATGCAAACAAAATGCGCCGGTAATATCAGAAGCTTCACCACGGTTCAATAATCAATTGACTTCTGAAGAAAAAGCAGGTGGAGTGATGACTCCTGAAATAATGTGGAAATTCGGACGGCTCGGATCTTTTGTTCTTTCTCCCGACGGTTCAACTGTCTTATACACTGTTACAGACATTGATCTTCAGAGTGAAGGAAGACGAACTAATATCTTTAAGACTGCAGTAAATGGAAGTAATCCGGTGCAACTCACAACTGACGGAGGAAGTTCCCCGGAATGGATCAATAACGGGAAATCAATAGCTTTTGTAAATAAAGGGAAACTCTGTTCTATGAGTATTGACGGTTCAGCGGTCAGGATAATTTCAGGTATTAATGACTTTGAGATTTTCAGTGTTTCTCCCGATGGCAATAAGATCTATTTTACAAAAAGAGTAAAATTAGATCAGACAGCAAATGAGAAACATAACCTTCCTAAAGCCAATGTCAGGATTATCAATGATCTTATGTACAGACACTGGAACTACTGGAGTGATTTTTCATACAGCCATATTTTTGTTTCTGCATTTGACGGAAGCACCGTTTCAGAAGGAAAAGATATAATGGCAGGCCAAAAATTTGAATCGCCTACCGCACCCTATTTCGATGAGGGAGAAATTGCATGGAGCCCCGATGGGAAATCTATTGCCTTTACAAGCAAAAGACTTAAAGGCAAAGCAGACGCAGTCAGCACGAATTCAGATATTTACCTGTATAATCTTGAAACAGATAAAGAAATTAATATTACAGAAGATAACAAGGGATACGATAGATATCCGGTCTTTTCACCCGATGGTTCAAAAATAGCATATCAAAGCATGGAAAGAGATGGTTATGAGGCTGATCTCGACCGGTTGTTTGTTTATAATATTAAAGAAGGAACCAGAACATGGGTATCAAAAGGATGGAATTTTGATGTAGCAAATGTTAAGTGGAATGACGAAAGTACAATGTACTTCACATGTTCTTATTTGGGTACATCTCAGATATTCAAAACCGATCTTCAGGGAAAAGGTGTATCAAAGTTAACAGTAGGAGTTCATAATCTGGGCGCAATCAATTTAAAGTCGGGGGTTCTGGTTGCAGAATTGGCCTCTATGTCAATGGCTCCTGAAGTTTCAACAATCGATATGAAGACAGGGGCGCTTAAACAGATCACTTCTGTAAATAAAGCTATCTACGATAATATCAGGATGGGTAAGGTTGAAGAGAAGTATATTAAAACAAAGGATAAGAAAGACCTCCAGATGTGGGTAATTTATCCTCCGGATTTTGACTCTGGAAAAAAATATCCTGCACTGCTTTTCTGTGAAGGAGGTCCGCAATCGGCGCTTGATCAGTTCTGGTCATATAGGTGGAATATGCAGATGATAGCCGCGAAGGGCTATATCGTATTTGCACCAAACCGTCGTGGCGTTTCCGGGTTTGGTCAGGAATGGAAAGAACAGATTTCCGGCGATTATGGAGGGAAAAATATTCAGGACTATCTTGACGCAACCGATGCAATGGCAAAAGAACCTTACATTGATGCAAAGAGAATGGGCGCAGTGGGTGCAAGTTATGGCGGATATTCAGTCTTCTATCTTGCTGGCGTACATAATGGAAGATTCAAAGCGTTTGTTTCTCACTGCGGAGTATTCAATTTCGAAAGCGAGTATGGATCAACCGAGGAGCTCTGGTTTCCTGACAAAGATTATGGAGGTCCATACTGGAAAAATCTTCCCAGCTATAAATTCTCCCCTCATCTTATGGTTGATAAGTGGACAACACCTATACTTATAATTACAGGACAGAATGATTTCAGGATACCGTATACTCAGAGCATGGAAGCATTCCAGGCTGCACAGTTACATGGTGTTCCGAGCAGACTGCTATTCTTCGAGGATGAATACCATTGGGTTACAAAACCCCAGAATGCAATTATCTGGCAACGTGAGTTTTTCGAGTGGCTTGATACATATTTGAAATAGTCTTAAAATCTATAATGTCAGAAGTCTGTAAAGACTGAAATATCCTTCAGCTTTATGGACTTTTGACTTTATTGACTTTCGACTAATAATAATTCCATCACTTTCTCCACCTTCTCTTCCATTGATAGCTCACCATCAAGCCAGTGAATCTTAATACCTTTCCGTTCCATCCCTCTGAACCAGGTCATCTGTCGTTTAGCAAACTGATGAATTGCGATCTCAAGATCCCTCACCATTTCTTCGTAAGATATTTTTCCGGTCAGATAAAAGGTAATAAACTTATATTCAAGACCATAGTAAATCAAAGTGTCGGTGTTTATACCCTGATCGATAAGGTGCTTAACTTCATCAACCATACCTGATTGGAGACGTTGTTTAAGCCTCTCTGTTATCCTCTTTCGCCGTGTATCTCTGTCTAACATAATACCAATCAGTAGAGCGCTTACTTCCGGAAACCCACTGTATGTTTTTCCCTTGTTTCTACTGGAATGTTCGATTTCAATTGCTCTGATTACCCGCTTCCTGGTATCAATATCTGTACTATTATGAAGGTTTTTAAAGGTTGATAATATCTCTTTAAGCTCCTCTATCGATTTTTTCTCAAGTTCAATTCTCAGTCCACTGTCAGATGGCACCTCAAACATTTTGTATCCGGTTACAATACTATCTGCATACATTCCGGAACCGCCGCAAACAACCGGGAATGTTTTTCGCTTTTTCAGATCTGAATAAACTTTATTAAAATCGCGTTGATACTCGAATACATTATATTTATACCCCGGTTCAGCAATGTCAATCAAATGACAAGGAATATGTGTGCCATTAACCAGATAATCCTCGTAGTCCTTTCCTGTACCCAGATTCATGCCTCTGTAAACCTGTCGTGAATCGGCACTGATAATCTCACCACCTACCCTATAAGCAATAGTTGCAGCAAGGGAAGTTTTCCCAGATGCGGTGGGCCCGGTAACTACTAATAAATCATAAATAGAATTTAGCTCCACACTCACATTTTTAATCATTTCAGTTAGTAAAGCAATATACCATAAATTTATTTAATTTTGCCCGGCATTCAAATCTGATTTTTATGGCTGGCAATTTCTCACTTTTCTTAGTAAAAGATATTATTTTTAATCCGATAAAGGCATGGGAAACAATTGATTCGGAAAATAAGCCTGTCAATGTGATAAGAAATAGTTTTTTATTCCCTTTAATCCTTCTGGTTTCAGGTTCAGCTGTGGCAGGATCTTTAATCTTTACAAATTCTGCATTATCCCCGGTCTATTCAGTATTTGAGGGGATAAAATGTTTTCTCCTGTTTTATATAACTGTTTATGCTACTGCTTATATACTCAATAAAATAACATATTCATTTGACCTTGGTAAGGATTTTGCCGTTTCCTTCAGGTTAATTGTCTATTCGGTTGTGCCGTTGCTGCTATGTCAGATGCTAAGCCGTTTATTCGAATCTCTTCTTTTTGTCAATGTCTTAGCTCTCTTCAGCCTGTATATCTACTGGACAGGAACTGAGAAGATATTAACGCCTCCCGCTTATAAGAAAATGCCTTTACTGATTGCATCACTGATAACTTTTGTAGTGATATTTATTGCAACTGATTTTCTTTTTACAAAATTAATCGATAGAATCTATTATACATTTTTTGCTTAATCGTATTGAATGAAAGGAGGCAAAGAAAATATTGTAATTAATAATAAAAAGGCTTATCACGATTATGAGTTCCTGGAAAAATATGTGTCGGGAATTATTCTCACGGGAACAGAAATAAAATCGATCCGCCTCGGGAAAGCAACTATTTCCGACTCATACTGCTTCTTCAACAATGGAGAGCTTTTTATCAAGGGTATGCATATTTCAGAATACTGGTGGGGAAATCTTAATAATCATGATCCTCTCAGGGAGAGAAAATTGCTTCTTACTTCCCGTGAATTAAGAAAAATCGAAAGAAAAATTAAAGAGAGTGGGTTGACTATAATAGTCATTAAAGTATTTATCAACAAGAGAGGATTGGCAAAAGCCGAAATAGCAATCTCAAAAGGCAAGAAAGAATACGACAAACGTGAAACCCTCAAGCGAAAAGATGCTACACGGGAAATGGACCGTATGAGAAAGGTCTGATCAGAAGTTTGGACTGAGAAGATATCTCGAATAGAACTTAACAATATAATCCACAGCCTCATCAGATGTATCAACCAGTGTAAAGAGATTGAGATCTTCAACTTTGATATTATGTTCTTCAGCGAGCATTTCCTCTTTGATCCAGTCTATTAAACCGCTCCAGTATTTTTTACCGACAAGTATTATTGGAAATTTCCCGATCTTCCTGGTCTGGATAAGAGTTATTGCTTCAAAGAGTTCATCGAATGTTCCAAATCCACCTGGAAGCACCACAAAGCCCTGTGCATATTTCATGAACATAACTTTCCTGATAAAAAAATGATCAAATGTTATAAGTTTATCAGAATCAATATATGGATTGGCATGCTGTTCAAATGGAAGATCAATATTTATACCTACAGATTTGCCCTTTCCCCTTGCAGCGCCTTTATTAGCTGCTTCCATAACGCCCGGACCACCTCCGGTAATAACTCCATATCCGTTCTGAGTCAACTTGAAGGCTATCTCTTCAGCCAGTAAATAATACTTATTATTAATTGCTGTCCGTGCTGAACCAAAAATAGAAACACAAGGACCGATCCGTGCAAGCTTTTCAAAACCCTCGACTAACTCCGAGATAATTTTAAAGACTCTCCATGAATCAGTTGTGTGAATTTCATGCCATGTTTTCTCTTCAAAGGCATCTTTAATCAGATCAGCAGGTTTCTCCATTTTAGTTTCAATAAATGTTAACAGACTCAAATATAATTAAATTCTTATGCCTTAAGTTCTGCCTTAAGGTATTTTCCTGTATAACTGTCAGAGCACCCGGCAAGTTTTTCGGGTGATCCTGAGAATAGAATATTACCCCCGGCCTTCCCTCCTTCTTTGCCAAGATCAATAACATAATCAGCCATCTTAACAACATCAAGGTTATGCTCAATTACAATAATAGTATTGCCCCTGTCGACTAGCTTGTTCAGGACATCCAGTAAAACTCTGACATCCTCAAAATGCAATCCTGTAGTTGGTTCATCAAGGATATAAAGTGTTTTACCGGTATCGCGCCTGGCCAGTTCCGTTGCCAGTTTTACACGTTGCGCCTCGCCGCCTGAAAGTGTTGTTGATTGTTGTCCAAGCTTGATGTATCCGAGTCCTACATCCTGAAGTGTTTTTATTTTATGATAAATTGATGGCACGTTAACAAAATATTCCACAGCCATATCAACAGTCATTTCCAAAACATCACTTATTGACTTTCCTTTATACCTGACTTCAAGTGTTTCGCGGTTATACCGTTTCCCGTTACACTCTGTACAGTGAACATATACATCCGGAAGAAAATTCATTTCGATAGTTTTCATTCCCGCTCCTTCACATCCCTCGCAGCGCCCTCCTTTAACATTAAAAGAGAATCTTCCAGCGCCAAATCCTCGTATCTTAGCTTCAGTTGTCTGCTCAAAAAGCTTCCGGATGTCAGTAAAAACACCTGTATATGTTGCAGGATTTGAACGAGGTGTTTTGCCAATAGGCGACTGGCTTACTTCAATAACCTTATCGAGATGTTCGAGACCTTTGATCTCTCTGTATGGCAATGGGGATTTACCTGAATTATGAAATCTCTTTGCAAGGGCAGGATGAAGAGTCTGGTTAATGAGTGATGATTTGCCACTTCCCGAGACTCCTGTTACACAAATAAGTGTGCCTAAAGGTATTGTAACATCCACGTTATTAAGGTTATGTCCTGAGGCGCCGAATAGTTTCAGGAATTTGCCATTCCCTTCTCTTCTAACTTCAGGAATGTGGAACTTTCTTTTATTATTGAGATAAGAGGAAGTAAGAGTATCCTGCTTCATCAATTCCTTTGGATTTCCATAAGCTACGACAAAGCCCCCAAGTCGTCCGGCGCCGGGACCCATATCTATTACATGATCAGCCGATAATATCATCTCCCTGTCGTGTTCTACCACTATGACAGAGTTACCGGCATCCCTGAGTTGTTTCAAAGCAGTAATCAGTCGCCTGTTATCCCTCTGATGCAGGCCAATACTCGGTTCATCAAGAATATAAAGTACATTCACAAGTCTTGAACCAATCTGAGTAGCCAGTCGTATCCTTTGGCTTTCACCTCCCGAAAGGGTTCTGGCTCCCCTGTTCATTGAGAGATACTCCAGTCCTACCTCAAGCAGGAATCCAAGTCTGGTTCTTATCTCCTTAAGGATTTCTGAAGCAATTAATTTTTGCTTCCCGGTAAGCTTCTCCTCGATGTTGGCCAGGAAATGAGATAACTCTTTGATATCCATTGATGAGAGCTCTCCGATATTTTTGTCTGCTATTCTGAAATATAATGACTCCTTTTTCAGCCGGGTACCCTTACATTCGGGACAAACATTATACTGTACATATTGATCTTTGATTTTTGTCCCGGTTTTATTGTTGCTTATTGTTTCAATATTCCCGACAAAATTGACGACACCTTCGAAGGTTAAGAAATAGTTCGAAGTCATACCCAGGGGGGTATTTGATAACTTGAGTACTTCGTCGGAACCGTAGAGTATTTTATGGAGAGCATCTTCAGGAATCTCTTTTATCGGAGTATCAAGGGTGAATCCGTTCTTTTCAGCTATAGCTTCTATCTGCCAGAAGATCCATGTATTCTTATATTTTCCAAGAGGTTCGATCCCTCCTTTTCTGATGCTGAGTTCGCCATCAGGGATTAGCTTTTCTTCATCAATGCTTGATATCTCACCCAGACCGTTGCAATGAGGACAGGCTCCTTGTGGGGAGTTGAATGAAAAGGTATGAGGAGCTGGATCATTATATGAGATTCCGGTTACCGGGCACATCAGGTGCCGGCTGAAATACCTCGGTTCATTATTCCCGCTTTCCAGAACCATCATCACCCCGTCGCCCTGATCAAGTGACATGAGGATTGAATCATTGAGTCTTTTATCGGATGTATCTCCAACTTTGAATTTATCAACTACAAGCTCAATAAAATGGGTCTTATACCTGTCGAGCTTCATACCCGGAGAAAGTTCCCTGATTTCGTTGTTAATGCGAACATTAAGGAATCCTTTTCGTCTTAGTTGTTCAAATAACTCCTTATAATGCCCTTTCCTGCCTTTAACTATCGGGGCCAGAAAAAATACTTTTTCTCCTGAGAAACGGTTTTTAATAAGCTCAAGTATCTGTCTATCTGAGTACTTAACCATCTTCTCACCGGATGCGTAAGAATATGCATCGGATGCCCTGGCATATAATAGCCTTAGAAAATCGTAAATCTCGGTGATTGTGCCGACTGTTGATCGGGGATTTTTATTGGTTGTCTTCTGTTCGATGGAGATTACCGGACTCAAGCCTGTTATCTTATCAACATCAGGTCGTTCCATTCCTCCGAGAAACTGACGGGCATAAGCCGATAGAGTCTCCATATAGCGCCTTTGACCCTCAGCATATATCGTATCGAAGGCAAGAGATGATTTTCCGCTGCCGCTTAATCCGGTTATTACCACCAGGCTGTTTCGCGGGATAGTTACATCTATGTTTTGTAAATTATGGACCCTTGCACCAAGGACTTTAATCTCCTCATTCATTTTGACTTCTCCTAATCAAAAGCTCAACTTCCCGTTTCTGTTTTTTCTATATTCCGCATGCCCTCAGAAGGAATCTTAATAAGGTATTCCTTATTTGATTTTGGTGTCAGGTATGGTTTCCTAAGCCAGGGATTCAGAAACTTTAACATCTTATAATTCGTGCCGAACTTCTGAGCGAAAGCGGAAAAATCGGCTACAACTGTGTCGATTTTAACTTCATAGAATTTTAGTTCGGGAAACAGATCCATTATTGCGATTTTAAATCCATAGTTCGCAGGATCAGTAATAACAAGTTTATACGCGACTGCTCTGAATATATATCTTGCTGTTTCATCGCTCAATAACAGATCATAATAGTTTTTCTGATGCTGAATGTCGATCTGTTCATCGATTCCCCCTCTCCCACCATTATAAGATGCTGCGGCGAGGGTCCAGTTACCATATTTTTCATACGACCTAAGAAAGTAGTCACAGGCAAATTGGGTTGATTTTTCAACATCATACCTTTCGTCGACAACAGTATTGATTTCCATTCCTTCTTCCCTGCCTGTCTCAGGCATGATCTGCCAGAAACCTGTAGCGCCGGCAGGTGAAACCATATTGCTGTATTCACTTTCCGCTGCAACCAGATATTTGAAATCATCCGGAACATTATTCTTTTTAAGTACTTTTTCGATAAGAGGGAGATACCGGTGAGCCCTCATTATAATTAAAATCGTTGATGAGTGTCTGTACGCACTCGTAAGAATTTCACGTTCAAGACTTTCCCTGGTATCGAAGTTGGCGAGAGGCATTTTCTCGCCTGCAAATGTTACATCATCAGGCAATTTGATTGACTTAATATTATATAGTGTATCCGTTACATGATTCACCCCCACCTCCTGACTACTTTTAAAGCCTTTAAAGCTCTGGGCAATTGAAAGAATGATAATAACTGTGCCTGTCAGAACAAAAGCAGTAAGTACCGTTTTCCTTTTTGAATTGATCATAATAACCCGGGTTATTAAAAATAATGTGCAAAGGTAACATTTTTGCACCTGAAAAATAATTTCGGGGTAATCTTGTGTCGGATCAGGTCTCAGAATTTATATGACACTCCGGAGAAGATTCCAAAAGAATAGGGATGAATGAATGAGCCTGTTGTAACACTGAACGGATTGAGGTAATATCTGAAAGTTGGTTCGAGGTTGAGTGATAGTTTACCAGAGATATTGTATTCCATACCCATCCCGAGGGAGCTGCTTAAGGTAAGAGGATTCAATCCTTTTGTTTCCCCGACAGGGTATATCTTACCATCAAGTGTTGTATATACTGAATTATGAACCAATAGATTATATGATAATCCTCCGATAAGATTAATATCTATCGTTTTATCTACAATTTTATATCTCAGGATGACTGGAAATTCCAGGTAACTGAAATTCTGATTTAGTGAATTGTTTACAGATTGAAGGCTTGCTTTATTAGGGTCAAACACATCTTTTGTATAGGCTGTAAGTATTCTGTCTGAACCATTAGCAGTAAGAAAAACATCAGGATTGGTTGCAAAAACTTTACCATTTGAAGTAAGTACTTCAAAGTTATGATCTCCTTTTGTTTTGTTATATTGAGTAAATCCGCTGTAGGAATTTATGCCATCTACTTTTTGTCCTAAGGATGAATAGTAAAGACCTGATTGTATACTGAACCTTTTACTGATTTTATAAGAGAATGAGAGGCCGCCTGAATACGAAAAAAGAGGTTGTTCCGAAGACATTATCTTGTTTGAAAGTTGATCACTCCCCGAACTTATTCCCGAATAATATGTGGGTGAAGCCATGGCTGCTATAGACCACCTGTTCACAGGTATGGTGGAATTATTTACAAGTAAATATTGCAGATCAGGATATTGAATGTATATTGAATTTACCTGAGACCTATTGGGGAGTGCCAGCAACGGTCCTCTGACTGTTGTATTATTCCCTATTGACAGGCTTTTAGTTTCCTGAATATTCATTATTGGTTCAGGAGAAAATGCTACATAAGTTGCATCACTAATGATACCATAGTTAAGGGGTTCCATTATTACATTTGAAGAGTTTCTAGCCTGATTATTTCTTATTGCCGGCAAATACTGAGAATCATCAAAAGGGACAGAAAAAACAGGTGAAGGGGCCCCTATATTAAAAGATAATGCAGAAACTGAAGTAGTACTTGAAATCTCTCTGCTCCATTTGTAAGTTAAAAAGCTCACTGTCAATAGAATAGTTACAGCAGCAGCAATCCTTAGTAGTATAGTCGGTCGTGATTTAATTTTTATAGCAGAGTGAATTCCATCCCAGACACCTGGTGGGGGAAGTACTTCAAAATCTTTGAGTCCATTTCTGAAGAGAAGATCTATATTTGCCCCTTTTTCATTCATTTACTACTTTCTTCTTAAGTCCTGTATATGATCCAACTCTTCTTTGAAGGATAACCCGTGCACGGGATAGATTTGATTTTGAAGTTCCTTCTGAAATATTCACTATTTTACTTATCTCTTTATGCGAATATCCCTCTATTGCAAAAAGGTTAAATACCATTCTGTATTTAGTGGGCAATTCCCTGATTATTTCGAGTAGATCTTTAGCATCAAGACCTGCATAATCCTGATTATCAGGTTCTGCATCGGGTTCCTTTATTGTATCAATATCATCGACACGATAAAGCTTATGCCGGCAGCGGAATTTTTCAAGCGCTGTATTAACAGTTATCCGGCGCATCCAACCCTCGAAAGAACCTTCATGTTTAAAATGTTCAAGGTTTTCAAATATCTTAATAAACCCTTCCTGTAAAATATCTCTTGCCTCATCATCATTACCTGAATACTGCAGACACACAGCAAATAGCTTAGAAGCATGCCTCCTGTACAGAAGTTCCTGATCCCTCCTGTTACCGGCAAGACAACCTTTTATTATTTTTTTTATCTCCGACAAGGGTTTTTACCTGTTTGAGAATATAAAAATATAAAATATTAATATTAAATGCCAGTAATTCTTTAAGAATGATGGAATTTATGAAAAAAAGGTTGCGTTGATCAGATTCTTATCACTTCTTTTCAATTATATCAAGTTGTTTAATATATTCAGTACCATGCCAGCTCCCGTCAGTAAGAAACATAATATATCTGCATTTTAAATTATTATCAAATACAAAAGATGTGCCTGATGAAGCCACTCCTCTTTCTGAGAGACCGTAGAGTCCGACATACTGCCAGCCATTAACCTTAGGGTCCCCATTTATTGCAGATTCTTTCATAGATGACCAGATTGTAAAAATCTGTGGACCACGGTTTCTGAACTGTCCAAAGTACATATTTATCATTTCAATACTTATGGGTTTCCCGAGATCAACAATAATTCTTCCTTCACCATTATCAAAAAGAATGGTATCCTTAAGTTTTCCATCCTGAGAGTCAAGAATATTTGAGAGATCAAATTTCTCATTATTGTACCCGATTCCCTTTTTTGATTTACCAGTTGCATAATATGTCACATTTACGCCGTTTCCTGATTTTTTATCAGCATAATCGGTAACCGACGGAGGTGTTGATACGATCACAGTATCTGAGTTAATGCTTTTGAGATAGGCTATTATCCTTGGCATCTGACTTGCATCAATTTTCTGGCTAAAAAGAGGTTTCTGAGTATATTTCAGCGGTTGCAGATCAGATGTGACATATTCCTTCGTACTCAATTGTAATGGTTTATCACTCCTGAAATCATCATAGAGTAACTGAAGCGGAACAACGTCTTCGTTCTTATTTTCAGCGACAGTAACTGCGAAAATTTTAATCTTAGTATTCTTCGGAAGGGTAATCGATCTTGTTCCTTTTGGAAGTGAAATTTCATATTTGAACAGATAACAGTACTGGTAGGTATTATTAGCATCAGGTGTATGACTGTGTGATGAAAACCATGCTATGTTGTCCCTTTTAGTGAAGGCTTTTGTAATTGAGGCAACTTTCAGATCATTAAAATAAAGTACCCTGCCATAATGCTGTCCAACAAATCCGGTCCAATTCTGAAAGTTCAAAGCAGCTACTTTGTTTCCGGCTTTCACTTCACCCGGCGTATCCTCAGTGGCTCCCGCAAGAATATATACCTTATTATATTCACCTGCCGGTAATTCCAGCTTCTGACCATTGGCTGCCAGCATATTCTTTTGTCCATCAGCGCTGTTACCGATTTTAAACATGATATCTTCACTCACGATTTCCGTTCCGATCATTTCAGCAGGAATCGTCAGCCCGTTGATAATATTTCCATCAGATCGTTTTGAGTCAAAACTGATTCCATCTTCATTATATGGAATTGCAACCACTGCCTGAACCAGTTTTGAAATTGAGCTAACCTGGTTTTCAAATTTAACCGCAAATGTTCTGATCAGGAACCTGGTAATATCAAAGTTGAGTACACCATTTGTGAAATCTATAATTCCGATTTTCTTCTCCTGACCGTTTACTTCATAAGCATCAACGATTTTACCCGGAAAACTTATCGATACTCCTTTTGCATCCTTCCCATAAAGCTCATTTACTCTGACTATATAATAATTACCCTCTTCTGCTTTTTTAAAAGCCATTACATCAACCTGATTTGTACTCGATCTGATGAAAGATACCTCTCTACCAAGATCTCCTGCATGTTTCCCGGTCTCAAATGCTATCGGAGGATTGTTAAGAAAATTCCCTTTCCATGGTGTTTCTGCATATACCCAATCGCCTGAGTGTGGATAAATACCATACTTAACTTTATGAATTCCCCAATCCTGTGTACCCTGGTAGACAAATGAATTTGCTCTTGGAGTATACATCAGGGTGAGTCTGAGAGTGCTGTTATCAGGTTTATCGGAACCGTACTTGCAATCCTCAAGAATAGATACACCAAAGCTGTTTGATCTATCGCTTATATCAATCCACTGTCTGCCAGGGACTTCAAACTTAACATCATTGTTTGTTGTTCTTTTAATAGCAGCAGTATTCAGGCCGTAGGTTGCAAATTCATTTACAACAGTTGTCGGGAATGCGGCTTTCAAACTAACCTCTTTCGACTGCCAATCGATTTCATTTCTGACCTCAATCACTTTTCCGGCTTCACCGGAGGCAAGACTGATAATCTGAGTTATTTCAGAATTCTGACCTTTCTTCGTTATTGACAGAGCAATCCTTACCGGACCCTGCTCAACAGTCCTGATTGATACATCCTTATTCATGTAATCAATTGGCGGATTTTTACGATCGTTCCAATCCATGTTCCATGATGGCCACTGAGAAGGTCGTTCCTGCTGAAAATCAAGAGTGGCTGGCTTTGAAAGAACCTCCTTTGATAACCTCTTATCATAGATGCTGGCAATATCTCCGTTTGTATCAATTCTGACTTTAAAATAGCTGTTCTCCAAAGTACTATTGGTAACTGATAATGAAGAAGAAGCGGGTTTTTCTGTGGTTCCCCGTACATCGAATACTGATAATCCGGCAGAAGGAAGTTTTGCAAGAAAAATAATTGTGAGCATATTACCTGTAGAAGATACTATCTGAGAAGGTATTTCATTATTATTCCTGTCAAATACTTTAATATTTACAGGCAGTTTTGAATAGGATAATTCTGCTGTTACGACATCTTCTCTTTCAGTCGCTACAGGATTATAAACAACAATTGCTCTCCCTTCAACCATAGTATTTAAACCGTGAGATATTGAACTTACCGAGTTCTTTAATACTTCTGAGAAACCATTCATAGCAATGAATTCATCATTCCATGCATATTCATATGCCTTAGGAGTACTTGTTCCTGGAAGTATATCATGAAACTGACTACCGAGAAGAAGTTCCCATGAATTGTTAAGTTTCCCGAAAGGATACGATGCCCCACCCAGCCAATCGGCAATTGAAGCAGCTTGTTCGGATGACTTAGACAAGGCTTCATTCTTCCGATTAGCCCTTTTCATATAAGATTCCGAGGTCATCGATCCTGCGCTGTGTTCTATCAAAAGAAGATCTCCGGCATAAGTTGGAAGTTTAGAACGAATTTCAGGTGTTATATCTTTGTACATCTGATCCGATGATGTAAGAATTACTTTGAATTTGCTATCGCTTTTATTAAGACTGTTAACAGCATTTTTTACATCTTCATCTCTTGGTGATCCGCCAACATCACCAACACCATAATAGCGGTAATCAAACAATAAACCATATTTGTTTTTATCATTCTGAAGCCTTGCATTCCAGGTGCTGTCTATGTCAAGTCGCGGAACTACTCTGCCTGTGTAATCAGTGGCATTTAATGCAGCAATAATGCTCTTCCCGTCAGGCCCTTCCCAAACCCCAACATTAAATGGAACACCGTTTGATGAACGCCAGGTAAGTTTCTGGGTAGAAAATCCCAGAAGACCGGCATGACTCCAGACAGATGGCATTGTAGCCACAAAACCGAAACAATCGGGAAGCATGTAATCAACACTTTCTTTATTAAATTCCCTTTTGAAAAAAAGGTTCCCGTATAGTACCTGACGAAGAACCGATTCAGATGAAGAAATATTTACTTCCCCTTCATCGACAGATGATCCTGAGACATACCATCGACCCTGATTGATATAATCTGCAACTTTTTTAAATGATTCAGGATAATACTCCTTCATCATTTTATATCGTCGAGAGCCCGTGAAATTGAAAACATAATCGGGATATTTCTCAAAGAGCCTGAAGTTATCCGCCATTGTATTCCAGATGTATTTATTAATAGTAGTTGGATATTCCCAGTTCCATTCGGTATCAAGATGGGCGTAGCCAATAGCATATAATACTTTCTCTTTTGAAATATTATATGGCTGCCTTTTTGCCAAAGGTTGGGCCGTTAGCTTGATAGGAATCATCAACACCATCAGAATGATAAATACATTTTTTTTCATATTTAATAATTTATAGTTTTTAAATCAGTGATCAAACTCAAAGATTAATTTAATAGCAAAATATAATTCTTATGTTAAGAAAAAAATTAAAGATGTATCACCTCCCCATAAGCAGCGGCAGCAGCCTCCATGATAGCTTCTGACATAGTAGGATGAGGGTGTACGGCCTTCATTATTTCATGTGCTGTTGTTTCCAGTTTTCGTGCCAGAACTATCTCTGCAATCATCTCAGTTACATTGGCTCCGATCATGTGTGCACCAAGGAGTTCGCCATACGCCGCATCGAAAATAAGTTTAACAAAGCCATCTTTTGCCCCTGAAGCGCTTGCTTTACCCGATGCAGTATATGGAAATTTTCCAACTTTGATATCATAACCTGCTTCTCTGGCAGCAGCTTCGGTAAGTCCGCATGATGCTATCTCCGGGTTAGTATAAGTACATCCCGGAATATTATTATAATCAAGAGGTTCCACTTCAATTCCTGCTATCTTCTCAACACATAATATTCCTTCAGCTGAAGCCACATGCGCAAGAGCCGGTCCGTGAACAATATCACCGATTGCAAAAATTCCCGGGACTGATGTTCGGTAATATTCATCTACAACAACTTTTCCCTTATCGGTTTTAACTCCAGCTTTTTCAAGACCAATATCTTCAATGTTTGTGGTAATACCAACAGCTGATAACACAATTTCAGCTTCAACAATCTCTTGTCCCTTTGGGGTTTTAATTGTCACCAGACATTTCTCTTTTGAAGTATCAACAGACTCAACTGATGAATCAGTCATCACCTTCATTTTAATTTTCTTAAACGATTTCTCTAGTTGTTTAGAGACCTCCTCGTCTTCAACAGGAACAATTCTGGGTAAGAACTCCACAAGTGTTACGTTTGTTCCCAACGACTGATAGAAATTAGCGAACTCGCTGCCTATTGCCCCTGATCCTACAACAACCATTGATTCAGGTTGTTTTTCCAGGGACATAGCCTCACGGTAGCCAATTATTTTCTTTCCGTCCTGTTTCAGGTTTGGCAGCTCTTTGGATCTTGCACCCGTCGCTATAATTATATTCTGTGCTGTATAATTTTTCCTGGTCCCATCCTTATCCTGAACTTCAACATTATTATTTCCTGCAAGACGTCCAAATCCCTTAAGATGTTCAATATTATTTTTTTTGAAAAGGAACTGAACTCCTTTACTCATACCGCTGGCTACACTTCTGCTCCTGGTTATTATGGCGTTAAAATCTGGCTTTACTTCGCCGGAGATCGTAATACCGTAATCTGATGCATGAGTCAGATAGTCAAACACCTGAGCACTCTTCAGGAGCGATTTTGTGGGGATACAGCCCCAGTTAAGACATATACCTCCGAGCTCAGCTCTTTCGACTACAGCTACTTTCATTTTCAATTGTGATGCTCTGATTGCTGCAACATAACCACCGGGGCCGCTGCCAATTATTATAAGATCGTAATCCATGGTATTAGTTTTTTATATAATAAAATCTCTATTGATATTTTTATTTTCTATATTTAATAGTTACTAAAGTTTGGAATGCCTTAAGTGCCTGGAATTATAATACTTAGATGTCAGTTCAATCAATTGGATAGTACTTTTTACTAATACCCATATTATAACAAGAGTAAAAATTATTGTGGCTCCAACAGGTATACCTGCATAATATGAAATAGCATATCCTGTTGCAGTTCCAACAAATCCTGCAAGAATTGACCAGATAACTATGTTAAAATAGACCCTGGTGAATAACATGGCAATGTTTGGTGGTATTGTCAGCAATGAAATCACCAGTACCACACCAGCCATCCTGATATTCAAAACAATTGTAAGGGCTATTAATGATGTTGTAATGTATTTAAATACATCGACATAAGAAGAGTATGTTCTTGCAAAGACCTCGTCGAAAGATATATATAAAATTGTCCTGTAGAATATCCCGAAGTAAAGTATCAATACTACTGACATAATTCCTAATGCAATTATATCGGCATGTGAAACAGTGAGGATACTACCGAACAGGTAACTCATCAGGTTAGGAGTATACCCGGGTGTAAGGTAGATGAAGATAATTCCAATTGCCATTCCAAAAGCCCATAATATTCCAATTGCGGAATCTTCCCGTATTTTCTGCTTAACAGAAAGATACTCGACACCAAGCGCTGACATGATCCCAAAAATGGCAGCTCCAACCACAGGGTTAATACCTATAAAATAACCAATGCCTATACCTCCGAATGATGCATGTGTTATTCCTCCGCTTAAAAAAACCATTCGCTTTGATACAACATAAGTTCCTGCTATTCCCGCAGTTATACTTGCAAAGATGGCTCCAAGAAGTCCTTTAATAATAAATCCGTATTGAAAGATACTGGTTTCCACTATTAATGGTATTTAAGTACTGTATGTGGAACATCTCCATGAGTAACAAGCTGAATCGGGCAATCATAAGCTAGCAGATCTTCATTTGTTATCTCATGTGACGGATGATAATGAAGACTTCTGTTTACGCAGGCAAACGATTTAATATGCGATGAAATGGTACCCACATCGTGTGAAACCATAAGTATTGCCATACGTTTATTGAGGTCTTTCAGCTTTTCATAAAAATCATTTTCAAAAGTCGTATCAACGAAATTTCCCGGTTCATCAAGTAAAAGCAATCTGGGGCTTCCTATAATCGCCCTCCCCAGGAATACTCTTTGCATCTGTCCGCCAGAGAGTTCGTTTAAGGTGCACTTAGACATACCTGTCAATCCAAGTTCATCAATTACTGTGCTTGCTTTTATCTTGTCAGCGGAGGACATTCCGGAAATGATGGTCTTTCTGATCATAAGTCCCGACAGAATTATATCAATAACTGTGACAGGATAGTTTATATCTGCTGTTGACATCTGTGGAAGATAACCTATACTCTTTCCGTTAAGAAGCTCCTCATTGAAAACCATTTTGCCTTTAACAGGTTTCAGCAAACCAAGAATTATTTTTAAAAGTGTTGTTTTCCCTCCTCCATTAGGACCAATAACGCCAATGAAATCATTCTCACTTACTCTGAAATCAACATCCTGCAATACCACATTTGCACCATAAGAAGCTGATAAAGAATGCATTTCCAGTAAATATGCCATAAATCCTGATTATTTCGAGCTATTGAGTAAACTTTTATACAAGGCATCAATAATATCCGTTGTGGATTTCTGCCAGTTTTCCGACAAAGGATCTATTAATACTATCTCAGCGCCAATTTCTCCGGCGATAGCTTTTGCATTTTTGGTATCATATTCCATTTGTACAAATATTGTTTTCAGGTTATCTTTTCTGGCGCGGTCAATCAGTTCTCTCATTCTTGAGGGAGTAGGCTCTTTGCCTTCAAATTCTACAGCTATCTCTTCAAGTCCATAGTCTCTTGCTACATAAGCCAGATTTGGATGATATATCATGAAACATTTAATTGGCACATCGGAAAAGGATTCTCTGGCTTTATTATCTACTGCCTGAATTTTTGAGATGAGAAGTTGATAATTTGACTCATATTTTTGTCTTTGTGACGGATTTAGTTCCAAAAGTAATCCTCTTACCGAATTTGCTATTACCAAAGCACATTTAGGTGAAACCCAGTAATGAGGATCAGCACCTTCGATGTGCCCTCCCTCATGGTGATGCCCCGGGGCCAGAGAATTAATGTTGTCACTTAATGATAACCGTTTCATTGTCGGGTTAGTCTCATAAAACCGTTCCAGCCAGTTCATTTCAAAACCAAGATAACCATTGCTGATATAGGCAACTGATTTCCTGAGTTTGATAATTTGATCAGGAAAAGGCTCGTAAGTATGAGGATCTGCTCCGGCAGGCACCATAATGTTTACTGTAAAATCTTTACCCGCAATCTCTTCAACAAAGTATTTGAAAGGTGCAATGCTTACAGTAATTATTTTGTTGCCCGAATTCGTACCATTCCGGCCGCAGGAAATTACTAAACAGATTATCAGGAAATAGAATATTCTTCTCATTTTAAAGAAAAGTGATCGATGGCTACAAAATTAACATATAACATAACAAATGGTTTAAGTGTTGCAAATAAAATAATATAAGTTATTTTTGGATACAAATAACGGGAAATCGATTTCTTGCCGGATGAAGAATAAAGGAGAGATACTTGTATTAATATTAAAAAAATTCAAAGGTTGCTATTTCTTCCTACACAATACAAAGGAGTTCGGCATCGTTGAAAATATTATGAATGAAGGGTTTATCTTCGAAAGTCAACTACCTCATTCTACCGACAGGGTTAACCCGAATGATCCTATTGAAGTTACTTATTTTCTTTTTCAAAGGAAAGATTATGGATCATTCACCATAATCATAGCTATACCTAAAATTATTTATGAAATATATACCACCGTTTCAAATAAAAAAAATGTCGGTATTGAAGAAGTGCTGACGGTCACCGATCCATTATATGGAGACAATGATGAGTTGATGTATACTCTATCGCCAAAACATGTCCTTGGGTATTTTAATATTAAAACGTCAGAGTTTCATCAGAACAGCCGTTGGGATCCTTTCTTTAATAACTGCAAGGCCAGATCTTCAGGCAGAAAATAAAAAAAGAAGACTGGTCCCCTATACCAATCTCCTCTTTACAAAAAATAAAAACTAAAACGACTGAAGTGAGATCTTAAAAAATCCTGTGGCTTTGACAGATGAGATCTGAAATTTCCAATCCCCGGTTTTATCCTGATTATCTGTTTCAGTGATTGTGAATGACTTTCTCCAGTTGAGATTGCCCGATTCATCAATCAGTATATCAGAATAGTTTTTACCATTTGGCATAACAATTTTGATTCGTATTTCACCGGATTTACAGTCGCCCATCACTGACATTACAACAGTTTTTGTAGTTTTCTCTACATCAAAAATGTAATCTCTCGAGAACGAGCTTTCTTTTACTGTCTTTGAGAAATTCCATGTTGTTCTCTCAGCATCCCCACCCATTTCATGTCCGTACCATCCCTCCATATCGTGTCCCGGGAATACAAAAGGTTCATCGAAATTAAATGACCTGTTCCCTCTTGGCATGTTCATAAAGGTTTTTGTTCTCTCTTTATTTGCATTATCGATGTCTTCTTTTGACTCATTCACTGAGTTCTCAATCTCTGACAATTGCTTTTCCAGACTCTTTTCAGCCTCTGTCTGGGCTTTCTTCTGTTCTGCCATTGCTTTTTTCTGCTGCTCAATTGACTGCTGAATCTTAGCCTCTTTTTCCTGGTCTGCTTTGGTTTTATCCTGGGCAGTTGCCTGCTGAAAGGAAGAACCAATTGTGATCAGTAAAATAGCTGTTAAAAATAAAATGTGCTTTTTCATGACTGCCTGGTTTTTAGTTTGACATTGTAAAGATACCGGGTGCCGGAGTGTTGTGTTGTTAATGCCGGGTTAATACCGGGTTAATGTTGCTCTTATCCTTCAGAAGTATCAATAAATTGAATAATTTTGAGAAAGTAAATTAATAAAGATGAAAAAAAGAAATACCGTTTTAATTCTTGGTGTCATGTCAATCCTGATTCTGATATCAGTGCAGGCATTTATCATTATAGGTATATGGCAACAGAAAAACGAAATGTTTGCTCTTAGATATAATATTTTATCAAAGGATGCGCTGAGTTTTATAAGCAGGAGAATGTCTACCGATGGTTTTGATACTGTACGATTTCTTCTGAGACAATACTCAGAACAGGCTGTTAAAGAGCTGCATGAAGCAAAAAATGAAAAAGAACTGGCCGCAAAGAAAAAGGATATCCTTGATTATGTCACCACAGTTGTGAATAAGGAACAGGATCTTTCGGGATTCCTTTCGGATTATTTCGGAAGAAGAGGATTTGAAAAAAAATTCAATTATTCTATTGTGATCAACGATCTGGAAATGATCAGCAATGACACAATTGTTGTATACCGGAGTCAGGATTTTGCAAACCGCCGTTTACCTGATCGATCAGGAAAACCTGCACCTCCTGAAAGTTACAGATCTAAAATTCTGGTTAACTGGTTCCCGTGGGAGGATAACAACTACAGACTTGTTTTTGACTACTTTATTGATTTTTCTGATAAGCAGCAGCTTATTTTAAAAGAGACCTCAGCATCCCTTGGTATGAGTACACTCAGCATACTCCTTGTAGGTATAATGTTTATGATTACCTTCAGGAACCTTATGGAAGAAAAGAGACTTTCCAATCTTAAAACAGATTTCATAAACAATATGACACATGAGTTAAAAACTCCATTATCTACAATTACAGTCGCAGGGAAAACTCTGGAAATGCCCCAGATAAGAAGTAATGATGCCAAGATCCTTGAGACGGCAAAACTTATAGGTAAACAAAGTGTTCATCTGAATCAGCTTATCAATATGATACTTGAGATAAGCATGTGGGAAAGAACACAATTTCAGCTTGATAAAAAAAAGGTTGAAATTGAAGAGATAATGAATGATGTTGTTGATAGTTTTAAATCAGGAGGGGGTAACAATGCCACAATAAATCAGAAATATAATTTTAGCGGAGCCAAAGTTGATCTTGACATTGTTTACTTCACAACCCTTCTTAACAATCTTCTTTCCAACGCGGTGAAATATTCAGACAAAATACCTGTAATTGAAATTGAAGGTTTCACCCGGGACAATAATATTTGTATTAAGGTATCAGATAATGGAATCGGAATCAATAAGCTCGACCAGAAACATGTTTTCGATAAGTTTTACAGAGCCACAACGGGTAACATACATAAATTCAAAGGTCTGGGACTTGGTCTTTACTATGTTAAAAAAATCGCTGAAGCACATGGGGGAGATGTAACTGTCAGCAGTAAACCGGGAAAAGGTAGTATATTTACTGTGATAATACCATACTAATTAAAATATTCGGAAATGAAAGTTTTAGTTGCTGAAGATGACAGAGATTTTGGAAATATATTGACGCAATATATCACTATAAGCGGTTTCGACGTAAGACTTGGCCGCGATGGCAAAGAGGCATGGGAATTGTTTAACCAGGAAAAACCTGATATCTGTGTCTTTGATGTGATGATGCCGGAAATGGACGGATTCACTCTGGCTGAAAAAGTAAAGGAGGCCCATCCCGAAGTCCCCGTTATTTTTCTGACAGCTAAGAGTCTCAAGGAGGATATCGTTAGAGGTCTGAAGATCGGTGCAGATGATTATATAACCAAACCTTTCGATCCTGAAGTTCTCATCCTTCGTATTAATAACATTTTAAAACGGGCCTACTCATCAACAAATGACGAGTTCAAAGTATCCGGGACAGTACTGAAATATAACACTCTTGAGCTTATTTGTGGAAGCACAAAAGAAAAACTTACACTTAAAGAAGCGCAGCTATTAAAGTATTTTATTATTAACAAGAATAAAATACTTGCAAGAGAAGATATTCTGACAGAAATATGGGGCGAAGACGATTACTTCCTTGGAAGAAGCATGGATGTCTTCATCAGCCGGTTAAGAAAATATGTATCTGAGGATAAATACATTGATATCCGCACGGTAAGAGGTACAGGGTTTATACTCGAAGAGATAAAGAAGGAGTGAGGTATAAGGTATGAGGCTCCTCATACCTCACTCCTACCTACTTCTTAGTACCAAGAATTTCATTTACTTTATTATACAGATCCTGACCTCTCAGGTTTTTTCCGATTATTTTTCCTGTCTCATCTAAAAGAAAGTTAGCCGGGATTGAATTTACTGCATATATTTTCGCGGCTGCATTATTCCAGTACTGAAGGTCAGAAACATGTGTCCATGCAAGTTTATCGTCAGCTATAGCTTTTACCCATGCTTCTTTTTTCTGGTCTAATGAAACGCCGAAAACATCAAATCCTTTTTTATGAAATTCGTTATAAACTTTTACCACATTCGGGTTTTCCTGTCTGCAGGGATTGCACCACGCTGCCCAGAAATCGATCAATACTAATTTGGAACCAATCTTTGATGACAGAGTGACCGGACTTCCATTTACATCATTCATGGTAAAATCAGGCGCTTTTTGACCAACAGCAACTGCTTTCATAACAGTTACTCTCTCTTTCAGACTTTTAATCTGAGGTAAAGCCGCAATTGAAGTATCAAGTCCATTTACCATCGATTCGATCTGTTCTGCTTCCATTTCATAACTCAGATTTACCAGTAGTGAAGGAGTGACATAGGAGGCAGGATTGTTCTTGACAAAGTTTTTCTGAAGATTTGTCATTTCAGTCTGAATTGAATCCAATTGCTTTTCAAGGATAGAAAGATTTGCCACATCACCAGACTGACTGGCAGCCTGATATTTTATAACGGTTTTTGAATATGTATCACTCAATGGCTTATTGGATTTGATAAACTTATCGTATTCATCCTGCGTTTTAGAACCAGAAAACTTTGCTTTGAAGAGCGAATCAAGGCTTCCTGTAATAGTTATTTCCGAGTTCTCAAGGTAAAGCGAAGTCCTTTTTCGTGTATTTCCTGCAACAAGCTGAACCAACTGTGGATAGTCAACTGCTCCGCCTTTCATCATAAATGATCCCTTTCTTGAAACTGCTGAATCGATTGAAATAGTTTTGCCAGCTTCTCTTTTCTGAAGATAAAAGGTTATACTGTCAGATCCTTCAATTTTTCCTTTTACTGTATAATGAGGTTTTGAAGAACATGAGAACAATACAAAAGTTATTAACAGATAAATTACCTTTTTCATATACATTAATTTTGAATTTGTAACTGATTTTTATTTATACGAGCAGACAAATATATGAATTATTATTCAGTATGCCTTTTGAAATATTTGTCAAGCAACTTAATAGCTGCCTTGTATGAGGTTATTGTTCCCTCATACAACTGTTTTTCAATCTCCGGAACCAACGATCTTACCTCTTTATGATTATAAAAAGAGTTGTTCAGATACTCTATAATTGTATTATGCATTCTAATAACTGCCTGTTCCTTCCTGAATGTCTCAAAATATCCTGAATTTCCTGTAAAGGCAGAGTACTCCAAAATTATTTCCCAGAGCTCTTTAATACCAGTATTTGCCAATGCGGAACATGTGTGAACCTGAGGCACCCAACCAGATGTTTTTTTTGGAAAAAGGTGAAGTGCATTCCCGAATGTAATACGGGTGTTCTCAGCATACAGTTTGTTGGCTCCATCAGCTTTTGTAATAGCTATCATATCTGCCATTTCCATGATTCCTCGCTTAATTCCCTGAAGCTCATCACCACCACCTGCAATCATGAGAAGAAGAAAAAAATCAACCATTGAGTGGACTTCTGTTTCCGATTGCCCGACACCCACAGTCTCGACTAGTACTGTATTGAAACCTGCTGCTTCACACAGTATTATAGTTTCTCTGGTTTTTCTCGCGACGCCGCCAAGAGCGCCTGTGGCAGGAGATGGCCTTATAAAGGCTCCGGGATGAATGCTGAGTTGCTCCATCCTTGTTTTATCCCCGAGAATACTTCCTTTACTCAGCTGGCTGCTTGGGTCAACTGTAAGGACAGCCAGTTTTCGTCCTTCTCCCACGATATAAAGTCCAAAAGTCTCGATAAATGTACTCTTGCCTGCTCCCGGGACACCCGTAATTCCAATCCTGATCGATTTGGAACTGAAAGGAAGGCATTTTTCAATTATAAACTGTGCTGTTTCATAGTGCTCAGGCAACGAACTCTCTACCAGAGTAATAGCCTGGCTTAAAATGGTTCTGTTTCCTGCAAGGATACCAGAAACGAATTCATCAGCAGAATATTTCTTTCGCCTCTTATGCCCCGATTTAGTCAGAACATCCGGGTTAATACTTGGTGGTTGAGGAATCCCTTTATATACCTTTAGTGAACTTTTAAATCCTTCTTTCTTATCCATTAATTATTTTACCGCTGCTGGTTGTTCAACATCGGCTGTAAGCATCAGCACAAGTTCTGAATTCTTGGGATCATTTGTATAAACATAGATTGCCTTTGTAACTTTTCCCGAATAGGTACCTGAGTTAAATACTGCTTTAATAGTACTTGACTCGCCTGGTTTGATCCCTACATTCTGATTTCCCTGCTGGACGGCAGTACAACCACAAGTGGATCTGATAAACCTGATCAACAGGTCGCTTTTGCCATTATTCGTAAATTTGAATGCAACTTCGTTTTGGGTAGCGCCTTTTATTTTACCGAGGTCAACAGTTGTAGATTCAACTTTGAAAACCGGAGCGTTTTCCAGTTCTTCCTTTGAAAGAGAAGAAAAATCTTCAACGAGGTTTGCTGAAACATAATAATACACATTCTCCTGGACTATTCCATTCAGTTTAATTTTTATCATATCACTGACATTACCCCACCCTGCATTTTTATTAGCATCATAAGTTCCTTCAACCATTCCTTTTTGTCCGGGTTTAAGGGTTTCAGGATTAGATTTAAGAGTCAGATGAGGAGGTAACCCATCAAATTCAAGTTTAACTGGCGAAGCAGATGTATTAATCAACTGCATCACCCTCATCTTTTTTTCAGTTTTTTTAACATTGGTAAATGCAAGATGATTACTCTCGAACCTGATTGCTCCAGCCGGGAATGTAAATAACTCTTCCACAGTCTTCTCATGAGCGACGACTTCTCCTTTAATTACAAGAACGACAACTTCAGGTTTTGCATTTGTATACACCGAAAGCGTCTTGTTGAATTGTCCCGGCCTGTCCTTTGGATCATAAATTGCAGTAACCTTACCTTTAGCGCCTGCAGGAATTGGCTGTTTTGTCCACTCTGGTGTTGTACATCCACATGACGCCTGAACATTTTGAATTATCAAAGGTTCAGTTCCTGTATTAGTCACAATAAAGTCAAAGGTCTGTCTTCCTGCCTCTTCTTTAAAGGTACCAAAATCATGTTCTGTAGTGGAAAGTTGCATCTTCGTTGATGCTATCTGCGATTTTGCGGTAACTCCCAAAATCAGCATAGAAAAAATAAAGAATAATTGTTTCATATAAATCTGTATTTTAATATTTGAATAATTATAGTAATTTTTTTTACAAATATATAGATTGCAAATTCAAATTCCTTTATATAACAACTTCTGAAACCAATTGGTTGCATGCGACTATTCAAAAATCGGGCCGCAAACGTTGAACCTATAGAAAGTGATGTAAAAATAATAAAGTTTAAGATTTTTAGATAGTTTAAAACAGATAATCATTAGTTTTGCTGTTTAACCAGGATTCTTTGGAACATATTTTGTTTATTAAAGATTTGGTTACTTAATGAAAGCCGTGGAAAAAAGAAATATCAGAAAACTGATTATCATCCTTATTACCTGCATTTTATATTCAAATGCAAGTGGTCAGTTTTATAATGGCCTTCAGATGCCTTTTGGCAAAAACAAAGTTCAGTACACCGATTTCTACTGGCAGTACTACAGATTCAACGATTTTGATTGCTATTTTAATGAGTATGGAAGAGATCTGGCACAGTTCACAGCAGATTACGCGACGAAAAAGCTCGCTGAAGTGGAGGATTTTTTCGATTACACGCTTGAGAAAAGAATGATATTCATCATCTTCAATAAAAATTCCGAATACAAACAATCTAATATCGGACTCGTTACTTTTGATGAGGACAGTTATAACACTGGTGGCTTCAACAGGATTATTAAGAATAAAGTAATGCTTTATTATGACGGCGACCATGAGGCATATCAACGTCAGATCGAAGCTTCAATTACTGAAGTGATAATCAATGAATTATTATACAATGCCGATTTAAAAGACAGGATATCAAGCTCCTCATTGATCTATATGCCGGACTGGTACATTAAAGGGCTTGTACGTTATGTGGGACGCGGATGGGACTATGAGGCGGAAAACAGGGTGAAGGATGGATTCAAATCGGGAAAATTCAAAAAAATCAATCATCTTGAATATGATGACGCGATAGATGCAGGTCAGTCTTTCTGGAGATTCATAGGTAAAAAATACGGTGATGCGCTGATTCCAAATATTATCTACCTTACAAAAATTTATAAAAACATTGATGATGGTTTCCTTTATGTCACAGGGAATAAGCTCAAAAACCTGCTGAAGGAATGGAAAAGTTATTATTCTGAGGAATTTTCTACTGATAAAAACATCCCGTCTGAAGATGCAAATACTAAATTAAAATCAAAAAAAGAGCAGATCTACCAGCAGGTAAAAGTCAGTCCCGGCGGAGATTATATTGCTTATGTAACCAACGATTGGGGCAGGAAACGGGTCTGGCTATACAACCAGGCAACAGGCAAAAGAAAAATAATATTCAGGAAAGAGCCGAAATTCGAACAAATTCTTGATAAGACCTACCCTGTAATAGCCTGGCACCCGAGTGGAAAAATTCTGACTTTGATAAATGATGAAAAATCTGACCTGGAGATGTATTTTTACAGGATCAATGAAAAAACAACCGAAAAAAGAATCCTTCTTTATTTTGATAAGATTCTTGATTTTTCATATTCTCCTGAAGGTTCACGGCTTATCTTTTCAGCTGTAAAAAATGGAATTACAGACTTATACATTCATACTATTGCCTCTGGAACCAATGAGCAGATCACCAGAGATATAGCAGATGATCTTAATCCTTCGTTCATGAAAGATTCTCCGGACGAAATAATTTTTTCATCAAACAGATTAACCGATACGCTTACAAATACAGCAAGCCCTTTTGAAAAAGTATCTCAGACGTTTGATCTTTTTACTTACAACCTCGCAAAAAAAACCAATCTTCTGGTAAGGCTTTCTGAGGGTAAATATGCCAACAGGTTTCAATCGGTTGAAATAGCAAAAAATAAATTTACATATATTGGAGACCAGAACGGGATATTTAACAGGTACATAGCTAAATTCGACAGTTCAATCAGTTTTATCGATACAACAGCTCATTACAGATATTATATTAATTCTCAGCCTACAACTAATTATGACAGGAATATTATGAACCAGTCTGTTATGAACGGAACAGACTTATATGGTGAAGTAATTTTCAGTAAGAGGAAATACAATTTAAGAAGCGGACTCCTGAGCAAGTCAGATCCAATACCACCCGGGGAGATTGTAAATAGTAAATTAAGGAATGAGAAAAATCAGTATTTTCATAAAGCGGACAGCATAGAACAGTTGAGACAGTGGCTGGTCGCTGAAGATAAGAAAAGAAGGGACACTCTTACCAAACCACTTTATGAGTACTATATCAAGAACGAACCCATTGACATAAATCATTATATATTTGAAAAAGAGAAACAAAACTACTATAATCAATTATGGCGGAAAAAATATATGGACATCAAACTTGATACAGGCCAGATTAATCTTCCGCTGATAAGAATTTATGAGACATCCTTCTATAATAATTTCATTGCTACCCAGATCGATTTTAGTTTCCTTAATAATTCTTACCAGGTATATAGCGGAGGAGCTCCCTATTTTAATCCTGGAATTAACCTTCTGACCAAGATCGGAACAGTAGATTTATTCGAGGATTTTAGGATAACAGGCGCGTTCAGATTCTCCGGAAATTTTGACAGTAATGAATACTTACTCAGTCTTGAGGACCTTAAAGGGAAATTTGATAAGCAGTTAATTTACCACAGGCAAACTTATTTCAGTCAGGATGATTCAAGTCTTTTCAAAACGCATAGCCAGAATATATATTTTTCGCTTTCTAAACCCATTAATCCTGTTTTAGCTCTTAAGGGGACTATCTCATACCGGTACGACAGGCATATCTATCTGTCCACAGACATAGCCACTCTCAACTATAAAAGCATTACACAGCAATGGGCAAGCCTCAAAGGAGAAGTAATATATGATAATACGCGCAAGAGAAGTATTAATATTTACTTCGGTACACGGTTCAAGATCTTCGGCGAATATTATAAAGAGCTTACCAGGAAAAAATCCGATATGGTGGTTCTTGGTATCGATTTCAGAAAATATATCAGGATACACAGAGAGCTTATCTGGGCTAACAGATTTGCAGCAAGTACATCCTTTGGCCCGACCAAACTGTTATACTATCTGGGCGGTGTTGATAACTGGATGGGATATTTGTTTAATAAAATTCCAATGTTCGATAATACCATTCCGGTAACTCCTAATGTAAATTATGGTTTTCAGACACTTGCAACCAACATGAGGGGTTTTTCACAGAACATAAGAAACGGTAATAGTTTTGCCCTTATAAACAGTGAAATAAGATGGCCGGTAGTCAGATATTTAGCTGGTCATCCCCTTCGCTCCAGTTTTCTCAACAGTCTGCAGATCGTCGGTTTTGGTGACATTGGAACAGCCTGGTCGGGGAAATCGCCCTGGTCGGGGAAAAATGGTTACGACATCCAAAAAATTACGAATGGCCCGGTAGCAGTAACACTTGATTCCAACAGAGATCCAATCGTAGAAGGTATTGGCGCCGGACTCAGAGCTCAGATTTTTGGGTATTTTGTAAGGGCTGACTGGGCCTGGGGTATAGAGAACAAATATGTACTTCCCAGAATTTTCTATTTGTCATTCAGTCTCGATTTTTAACTACCTCATTTAAAATATTTAGCTATGCCGGGAATTAAAGAAGATATCCTTGTAAAATCTGCTGATCTAAAAGAGGAAGTAATTCAACTTCGCAGGCATTTTCACAGACATCCTGAGCTTTCTTATGAAGAGACAGAAACGTCACTGTACATTTGTAACTGGTTGGAGAAAAACGGGATCAGCTTTAGAAAAGGAATAGCCGGTACGGGAATAATAGGAACTATCGAAGGAAAAGCGAAGGGCGGAAAAGTTATTGCCCTAAGAGCCGAAATGGATGCTTTACCAATTACTGAGAGAAATAAAACTGAATATTCCAGCCTCAATGCCGGTAAGATGCATGCATGTGGACACGATGCTCATATAGCCATGTTAATGGGGACATCAAAATTACTCTATAGCATCAGAGACCAGTTTGGAGGGACTATCCTTCTGATTTTTCAACCCGGGGAAGAGAAATCGCCCGGAGGCGCCAAACTTGTAATTGAATCCGGAGAACTCAGGAATCCAAAACCGGATCTTGTAATCGCCCAACATATTCTTCCTGAACTTGAGACCGGGAAAGTGGGCTATAAGGCCGGCCGCTATATGGCTTCCTGTGATGAAATCTACATTACAATAACCGGTAAAGGAGGTCATGCGGCCCTGCCCGGGTTAACAACCGATCAAATATATATTGCCTCTCATCTTGTTATAAGACTTAAAAACAGGATGTCAGAACAACAGTCTGTCAAGGGGATACCGACTGTTCTCGGAATTGGCAGAATATCGGGTGAAGGAGCTACAAATATTATTCCGGAGAAAGTCTATATTTCAGGAACCTTCAGAACGTTTGATGAAAAGTGGAGAGCCGAAGGTCTTGCCCTGGTCAGACTGGTATCTGCTGAAACAGAAAAAGAGTTCGGAGTAAGCATTGATGTGAATATTGTAGATGGATACCCCGTATTGGTTAACGATGAAAACCTCACTTCAAGAGCAATTGAATTCAGTGAGGCGCTTCTTGGAAAAAGCAACATTGAAACATTTGATATCCGGATGAGTTCAGACGATTTTTCATTCTATTCGGGAATAGCCCCTTCACTCTATTACAGGATAGGGATTAAGAAGAAGGGGACAGAAATGCTGAAGCTGCATACCTCTGATTTTGACATTGATGAGAATGGACTCGTGACTGGCGTTGCAAACCTTAGTTGGCTTGTGTATAATTTTTTACTGAATTCAGACTTACCGGTAAAGGAATATTAAACGATATATATAGCATGTTTCTTTCCCAATTAAAAAAATTAAGGTAATTTTGTGCATTAATGGTAATTAATTAATAAAAAAATAATCGAAATGGCTTACAAAATTAACGATGATTGCACTGCTTGCGGAACATGCATTGATGAATGTCCTGTTGAAGCAATATCAGAAGGCGACATCTATAAAATTAATCCTGATGTTTGCACTGACTGTGGTGCCTGTGCTGATGTATGCCCTGTTGAGGCTATTCATCCTGCATAGTATTTCAATATAGGAAATTGGACAAGGGACATGCCATGGCATGTCCCTATTCATTTTCTACCTGGGGTTATACTTAGCCTTTTCAAGAATGCTCTGAACATCTGTATTAGTAACCATCTCCTCAACTTTTATTCCGGAATTATTCATCATATATGATTCGACAATCCGGAAACCCAGCCAGACAGCTGCCCGACCGGGTGAATCCTTCGTAAAATAACCTGTAAAAGGAGCTTCCCCTACAAGTTTTCTTATATTAAACTGATCACTGCTGAAAAGTAGATTGTTCTCAACCAGATACTGCCACATCTGGGATTCATTGTTCCTGCAGAATTTCATCTGATCAGGGGTGAAACCGAAGATAATTTCATCGGAGGTTTCAGGTAACATACACTTTTCAAAGTATTTAAGTTTACCGTCGTGGATAATCTCTGACAAAACATTATCAACCGGGTATTTAAGTGTTGAAAAATCCCACTCTGAAGCGCCCCAGCCATAAATACAGTCCGGGACAATATTCTCATCAGTCATCCTGGCAGCAATATATTTGTAAATATTAAGCCTCGGATAATATTCACATCCGGCTCCGAGATATCTGTCAAGACCTATACCAAGCAATGAGTCTCCTGTGATGATACTATTGTTAAATCCTGTAATACAAGTAAATACAGCAGGTACCCTTCTCCCCGGGAAATAATAAAGATAATGGCGGAAGGCATCTGTAAGCCCCTTTTCAACTGACTTGATGTCAGGAAATTGTTTCATCGTCAGTCCGTAGACTTCAGTATTCTGCTTATCTGAGCAAAACCGGAGAAGTAAATCACCAAATGATGCCTCGTTAATATCACCTGTATTTATCACCAGACTAAATAACTGAAGAAAACCATCATATTTCTTTTTAAGAGAAGGAACCATAGATATAACTTCATTGGGGCTTAATGTGAAAAGGTCTTTCTCAAGTCTCTTTATTTCAATATTTACTTTGATTGATGATGTGTTGACATTATAATGATTCTTTTTACAAGATGTGGCCATAGTAACGACCAACAATAAAAGCATAAATGTTAAAACCAGGCTTCTCATAATGTTTTATTTAGGCAGTCTAAAGTACATACATTTCCCATTACAAGACTACTAAAATAAACGATACGATAACTTCTATTATTATTTGTTAATTTTACATGAATAATTAAAAGAGATTTTCGAGCAAGATAGGATATGTTGTCAATTATTGATGATACTCATATAATTTAATATGAAAAACTTAAAATCCGATAAAAGCTATTTAGCTAAAATTCTTTTTTTTCTGCTATTAGCCATTGTCCCTCCTGGAATGGTTAACGCCCAGCAAAAAATAAGTTTTGGACTACATGCCGATCCTGTTATAAGCTGGTTTTCCACCGATATTAAGGAAGTCAAAAATAGGGGAGCACGACCTGGATTTAATTTTGGGTTGACATACAATAAGTATTTCTCATCAAACTATTCATTTTCAACTGGTATCAGTCTCCTGAATGCAGGAGGAAGACTGGTAAGCAGCGATACAGTTGTTTTGGTTTTTTCAAACTTCAAATCAACTGTTTTACCTGGTAACCCTGTTGTATATAAAATTCAATATCTGGCATTTCCTGTCGGGTTAAAGCTTCAGACAAACCAGATTGGTTACGTCTCATTTTTTTCCGATCTGGGATTTGTTCCTAAAATTGTAATAGGCAGAAAAGCAGACATTCCTTCTTTAAACATTTCGGGGGAAAACGCTGCAAACCAATTAAGGATGTTTAACCTCTCCTACCATATTACTGCAGGTATTGAATATTCACTCGGGGGTAACACAGCATTGGTTTTTGGTTTGGATTTTGACAATAATTTCCTTGACATTACAAAAGACAATGCAAATCAACCAACTGATAAGGTGTCGCAAAAGATACTGAGCTTCAGGTTTGGTGTTAATTTTTAATTTAATAGTGATGAATTTCACAGTTGCACAACTAAACTATCATATTGGCAATTTTTCCGGTAATAAGGACTTGATATGCAAGGCGATCAGAAAAGCAAAAGAAGCAGGATCGGATCTTATTATTTTCTCTGAACTCTGTATACCCGGTTATCCTCCACTTGATCTTCTTGACAGGCTTGATTTTATCGAAAAATGTGAACAGACGGTACAGGAGATAGCCAGCGAATGCACAGGAATCGCAGCTATCGTGGGGTCTCCTACACTTAATAAAAAACCTGAAGGCAAAAAGCTCTTTAATTCAGCTTTGCTCTTATCGGAGGGAAAAGTTATTTTTTCTGTTAATAAAGCATTGCTTCCTACTTATGACATCTTTGATGAATACAGGTATTTTGAACCAGAGAAACAGTTCTCAGTTTTTTTATTTAAAGGGTTAAGGCTCGCTATTACAATTTGCGAAGATCTCTGGGATGAACAGCCCTTCGACAATGAATTCGAAAAGGCCAGACTTTATACAGTCTCACCAATGGAAGAGCTTGCCAGGCAAAATCCTGATATAATTATCAATATCGCGGCATCTCCATTTTCATATACCAAAATTGAAGCTAAGAAGAACATCTTCATCTCTAAAGCTTTAAAGTACAAGATACCTGTAATATCAGTAAATCAGACAGGCGCTAATACAGAACTTATATTTGAAGGAGCCTCTGTCCTGGTCAATGAAAATGGGGAGATATTTAATCATCTCCCTTTTTTCGAAGAAGCTGTTGAGACTTTCTCATTCGATGATATTAAGTCAGGTACAATTTCCGGGAAAGATACCAGACCTGACCCGATTTCTCTTATCTACAAGGCTTTGGTAACCGGGCTACATGATTATTTTACTAAAACCGGTTTAAAAACCAGTATTATCGGTCTTTCGGGAGGTATTGATTCTGCTATTTGCCTTTGTCTTGCTGTCGATGCTCTGGGGAATGAAAACGTAAGAGCATTGCTTATGCCTTCACGATATTCATCTGAACATTCAGTCAGTGATGCTATAGTCCTTGCCAAATCCCTCAGAGTGCGGTATGATATCATAAATATTGAGAAACCATTCAATGCTTTCGAAGATGATCTTGCCAATGTTTTCGAAGGGATGAGTACGGATGTTACAGAAGAAAATATCCAGGCGCGTGTCAGGGCTATCCTGCTGATGGCTGTCTCAAATAAATACGGTTGCATAGTATTGAATACATCTAATAAGAGCGAAGCTGCCGTTGGATATGGTACTCTCTACGGAGATATGGCCGGTGGTTTATCTGTTATAGGTGACGTCTATAAAACTGATGTTTACAGGCTTGCGGATTTCATTAACAGGGACAGCCAGATCATTCCTGAAAACATAATCAGAAAATTGCCTTCTGCAGAATTAAGACCTGACCAGTTTGATACTGATTCCCTTCCCGATTACAACATACTTGATTCAATTTTATACCAGTATATCGAATTACAGAAACCTGCCAGCCGTATTATCAGTGAAGGTGGGGATAAGGAAACCGTTCTGAAAGTTATCAGGATGATCGACTTTAATGAGTACAAAAGATACCAGGCTCCTCCGGTTTTAAGAATATCCTCAAAGGCATTCGGAGCGGGAAGAAGAATGCCGCTGGTTGCAAGGTATTAACTGTTACTTTTGCAAAAAACTGTAAATGTGCCTATTACAACTCTCTGTTATTGAATATGTTAAAAAATGTTAATTTAAATTTCATAAATTTCTTTTATTACCTTTGATATGCTATTAAACATGATCTTTTCATGCAATATATTAATCCATATATAGAATTGTGTCTTGAAGGATCTTCTTCCATTTTTAAAGGATTAAATCAGAAAGACAAAGAGACTCTGGTACAACATCATACTCTGACACTCTTTAAAAAGGGCCAGTTCTTATTTAAAGAAGGAGACAAAACGCATGGATTGATCTGTCTGGCATCAGGTAAAGTTAAAGTTTTCAAAGATGGAGTTGGAGGAAGAGGACAGATACTAAAGATGGTACGCCAACAAGGATTTATAGGCTACAAAACATTGTTTTCTGAGAATATGTGGTCTGTATCTGCCATAGCAATTGAAAATTCCGCAATATGTATTTTTGAGAAAAGTTCTTTCATCAGGATCCTGAAGAAAAACCCTGACCTCTCCATGAAATTTATTAAGGTTATTGCTGATGAATTATGGTTTTTAAACAACAGAACTGTCTCGCTTACTCAGAAACACGTCAGAGGAAGACTGGCTGAATCGATATTGATACTGCGCGATACTTATGGATTTGAAGCCGATGGGAAAACAATCCGTATCTCTTTGTCGAGAGAGGATATTGCTAACCTGTCAAATATGACTACGTCAAATGCCATCCGCACACTTTCAAATTTGGCTTCAGAAGGAATTATTGAATTAACCGGACGAAGAATCAGCATAATTGACAGCAACCAGATTGAACTTATAAGTGAGCTTGGTTAACCCGGCTATATTTAATTTCTAAGTTTATTATTCCCTGAAGAAGACTCTTTTAACGCGTCTGGGAATAGACGTCAGTATCTCATACGGAATAGTCTGACACTCCTCCGCTATTTCATTGATAGAGATTTTATCACCAAATATTTCCGCTTCATCGCCAGTTTCAATCTTCAGTCCGGTTATATCAACCATACACATGTCCATACACACATTTCCTATTATCGGTACTCTTGAACCTTTAATATACATATTCCCGTTCCTGTTCCCAAGTTTCCGGTTTAAACCATCAGCATAACCAACAGGTAATATTGCAATATTTCTTTCAATTTCAGAAACATCTGCACATCCATAACCAACCGGCTCACCTGCTCTTATTGTCTTGATCTGTGAAATTCTGGTCTTAAAACGTCCGGCTATTTTAAGATCAAGTCCATTAAAATGTCCAACACCATACATCCCTATGCCGGGTCGTACCATTTCAAATTGATATTGGGGGAAACGGACAATACCTGAAGAATTAAGAATATGACGAAGAAAAGTGTATCCGATGGCGTCTTGTATCTGTTTAACCGCTATAAGAAAAACCTCCACCTGATGGTGACTAAAATCGTCCAGACCAGGGTCATCACTGGCTGCCAGATGTGAGAAAACCGAAACGACTCTGATACACTCCAGGTTTTTAATCCCTTTCGTCAGGTCATCGACATCCTCCGGCATAAAGCCAAGCCGGTGCATTCCTGTATCAATTTTTATATGCACAGGATAGCCAATCAATCCGTGTTTGGAAGCTATTGTAGCGAATTGTTCAAGAGATGAAATACTGTATATTTCAGGTTCAAGAGAATACTTTATCAATAGTTCTGAGGCGGAGGGATCAGGGTTCATAACCATAACCGGTAGAGTTACCCCCGAGTTTCTCAATTCGACCCCTTCATCTGCATAAGCCACTGCAAGATAACTTACACGGTGGTATTCAAGTAATGCTGAAATTTCTGCCGGACCCGCACCATAAGCAAATGCTTTGACCATTGCCATAATCCGGGTACCCTGATCCAGATGCCGTCGGAATTCATTTAGATTGTGAGATATGGCATCCAGGTTAACCTCCAGAACCGTCTGATGAATCTGCTGTTCAAGCTGTTTACCTATTTTTTCAAACTCATAGATCCGTGCTCCTTTAAGAAGTATTATCTCATTTTTAAAATCAGAATTTTTAAAAGCATTGACAAACTCATCTGTGGTATAGTAAAACCTGGCACTCTCATCAAATAATGCAAAATTTCTGACAAGTGCATTTCCAATCCCTATAAACTTCTTAATACCTGTTTTCCTTATAAGCCTGGCAACTTCACCATATAAATCCTTTTCATCTCTCCCACTCTGAACAAAATCGGAGAGTATCAGGGTAGTCTTTCTTCCATCCTGCGATTTTAGATACTCAAGGGCCATTCCGAGCGACCCGGGATCTGAATTATAATAATCCTCGATTAACTGGCAATTATTAATCCCACTCTTCATCTCCATCCTCATTGCTACTGATACAAGTCCTGCAATCCCTTTGGAAATAATTTCAGCAGGAGTTTCCAAAGCAAGGCAGACAGCAGCAACTGTAATTGCATTTTCGATTGAGGCCCTGTCACTGAATGGTATTTCAAAATCGTTATTAATGCCATTAAATCTCATCTGGATCCCTGTACGACCTCGTGGTAATGAACTCTTTGTAACAAAAATCTTTGCTTCGTCCTTTTCGCAGGACCAGTCCACAAGTATTTTTGATTTTAAATTTTCATTGCTCAAAATTGACTGATGAATAAGTTCATGATCGCTGCAATATATTATTAAAGAGGTATTTATAAAAAGTTTAAGTTTCTCCTCTGCTTTCACTAAATTGTCCGGAAAATTTTCGCTGTGGGCATCTCCGATATTTGTTATAACACCAATATCAGGATCGATGATTTGCTGAAGTTTTTCCATCTCCCCAGGCATTGATATGCCTGCTTCAAATATTCCAATCTTATATTTGTCATCCAGCTTCAGTATTGAAAGAGGGACACCAATCTGGGAATTATAACTTTTCGGACTTCTGATAACGGATGTTGTAAGACCAAGAATATCGGCCAGCCATTCTTTTACAATAGTTTTACCTGCACTCCCGGTAACTGCAATTACAGGTGAATTAAATGATTTTCGCTTGAAAGAAGCTAATAATTGTAAAGCTTCCAGTGTATTTGCAGTTACAATAAAAGCTGCTCCGTTGTATTTTTCCTGTTCTTCAGGCAGCTTTTCAACTACAAAAACTCTGACGCCTTTCAGGTACAGACTGTCAACAAAATTATGACCATTGTGATTCTTTCCCTTCAAAGCAAAAAACAGAAGACCGGCAGTGATACTTAATTGCCGTGTATCCGTCACTATCTCGGTAACTATCAGGTCGGATGGACCTGTTAGATTACCATTAACAATCCTGGCAATATCTGATGAGCTGAGTTTCAAAGTTTACTTATTTAGAGCTGCATTATAACAATTCCTGCATAGAGGTTCATATAGGTTATTTTCACCCAATAGCACAACCTGTTCGTCTTCTGATTTCCTGAAAGAAAATTGTGCCAGGTTACCGCAACGCATACATATAGCATGCACTTTTGTAACATATTCAGCAACAGAAAGGAGCGCCGGTATCGGGCCGAAAGGTTTTCCCATAAAATCCATATCAAGCCCGGCAATAATTACACGAATACCATTATCAGCCAGGGTATTACACACTTCAATTACAGAATCATCAAAAAACTGAGCTTCGTCTATTCCTACAACATTCACATCAACTGCCAGCAATAAAATTGCAGATGCATTATCGACCGGGGTTGAAATGATCGATTTGTCGTCATGAGATACAACCCGGGTCTCAGAATATCTCTTATCCAGCGCAGGTTTAAAGATTTCCACATTTAATCCTGCAAACTGGGCTCTCCGTAACCGTCTGATCAACTCTTCAGTTTTACCTGAGAACATAGAACCCGTTATCACCTCAATAGATCCTCTTTTTCCTGTTACCCTTACTGAATTCTCAAGAAAGTCCATCTCTGATTAATGTCTTTTGTCAATACTGAAATTCTGGTTTTATTCCTCGATGACTTGCTGAATAATCGTTACTTTTACAAAATAAAGAAAATGGTTTGGTAAATTAACATCAAAATGTATGGATTTCAATGCAACCATCGATTTAATTATTAAGGATCTCAGGGAAGCCTCCGAAATAATTGATGATCTGAAAAAATATCCCGGGGTCCCTGCATTGCAGGTAGAACTGGCGAAAGCGAAATGCAGAAGTGCGGGTGAAGTAATTTCTCTTTTAAAAAACATTAATGAACCTCTCTCTGCTATTGATAAGCCTGTTCATGAAGAACAAATATTTCAAACTAAGGATGAAAAAGTTCCGCCTGAAAAACCTGTAAAGGTTAATCAACCGCGCGTTCCCTCTCCCTCTGTTGAGAAAAAAGCGGAAACAAAAAGCCCTGTGAAAAAAGCAGCAGAGATCCCCATAGTTGCAGATAAATTCAGCTATCCTGCCGATGTGAATGATCGGCAATCAGGAACAATTAAAACTGAGAAAGATTTATCAGATTACCTGATGGCTAAACCAATAACCAATTTATCGGAAGCGATAGGTATCAGTGACAAGTTTCTCTTTATAGGTGCAATATTCGATGGCGACAAAGATGCATATACACACGCAATTTCAAGGCTTGACAAAGCTGAAAGTCTCCAGGATGCAAAAGCCATAATCATGAGCTATACTGGTGAAAAATCTGAAAGTGAAGCCGTCGACCAACTTCTTTATCTTGTAAAACTCAAATTCCCGTTAAATGAGTAAACTTTTTCTGGTACCTACTCCTATCGGCAATCTTAAAGATATTACCTTCAGGGCTGTAGAGATTCTTGGAAGTGTCGATCTGATCCTTGCTGAAGATACCCGTCAAACCAAAAAATTACTTAATCATTATAATATAATTACACCCCTCCAGTCGCATCACATGTTCAATGAGCATAAAAGTGTTGAATCGATCTGCTCAAAGATCATTGCCGGTCAGACTATTGCACTTGTTTCAGACGCCGGGACTCCCGGTATTTCTGATCCGGGGTTCCTGCTTGTCAGAACATGTGTGGAAAAGGAGATTCCGGTAGAAACTCTTCCTGGTCCGACTGCTCTTATTCCTGCACTGGTAAACTCCGGACTGCCCAGCGACAGGTTCTGTTTTGAAGGATTCCTCCCACCAAAGAAGGGCAGAAATAAAAGAATTACCGGATTAATTGATGAGACAAGGACAATGGTTTTTTACGAATCACCGTACCGTCTGATAAAAACACTTGATGAACTTGCCATTCATTTTGGTCCAGATCGGAATGCCTGCGTCTCTAGGGAGTTAAGTAAGATATTTGAGGAGAATATCAGAGGTTCTTTATCATTTCTTTCAGAGTACTATACAAATAAACCACCAAAAGGAGAAATAGTTATTATTGTAGCAGGGAAAAAGGAAAAATGATCAGTTCTATACGGCATTGTTTCAGGAACCATTATCCCTTTTCATTTTCCCACAAGGGAGAAATGATTTGCTCCTTCCCCCTGATAACTCTGATACTTTTATTTACATCCTCCATTTCAACTGCACAAATCCTAAAGGGAAAGATAACAAACCAGTCGGGAGATCCGGTTCAATATTCAACTGTTTATATTCAGGAACTGAGGCTGGGAACCACCTCAAATACGAAAGGAGATTATGAGATCAGACTTCCCGCGGGTAAGTATTCGGTCGTCTATCAGAGTCTGGGATATCAGCCAGTCTATGTTAACATCACAGTAGTTGAGGATACAATATCTAAAGATGTGATCCTTCCTCAGCAGTACTATGAGATCCCGGAAGTCAGAATTTCAGCTTCAGGGGAAGATCCGGCATATATTATTATGCGAAAAGTAATCGGGATGGCTCCATATTACCTGAATAATGTAAGCCATTATAAAGCAGAGGTTTATCTAAAAGGGAATCTGGTTATTAACAAGATCCCTAAGCTGTTGCAGAAAACCATGAAAATCGGGTCTTCTGAAAAAGGTGCTTCAGTTTCTGCAGGATCAAAACAAAAAAGTGAAGGAAAGTCATTAAAAGCAGGCGATTCATATCTGATGGAATCATTTAATGAAATTGAGTTTTCCGCACCCGATAAATACTTTCAGAGAATAATATCGTACAACAGTACTTTTCCTGCCGAGGGGAATGAGATATCACCAATGAGTTTTATCCAGGCAAGTTTTTACCAGCCTGTTCTTGCAGAAATGGCAATATCACCACTTGCTCCAAATGCTTTTTCACATTACAATTATAAATATCTTGGCGCTTCACTTCAGGGAAACTTTACAATAAATAAGATTCAGGTAATTCCAAAACGCAAAAGCCAGCAACTATTTGAAGGGACAATTTATATTATCGAAGATCTCTGGTGCCTGCAAAGTGTTGATCTTACTAACGAGAACCTGGTAGGCAAAATAAGGGTCCAGCAACTCTATATTCCCGTTCAGGATGATATATGGATGCCGGTAAGTCACAAATTTGAGATAAATATCGGCATTCTCGGGTTCAAAGCTGATGCCGGTTATGGAAGTTCAGTTAAATACATTGAGGTAAAACCAAACCTTACTCTTCAGAAACCTGCAGGTATAGCCACCAATTATTCGGGTACCTCAGGAACACAGCGAAAAACATCTGATACCATTGTTTCCAAATCAAAACAAAAGATCAATAAGATACTTGAAAAGGGTGAGTTATCGAACAGGGATATGGTAAAACTTGCCAGACTCATGGAAAAAGAATCTGTGGAAAGTGTTAATGATAGTGTCAGGAAAGACCTGGAAATTAAGGATAATACAAAACAAATTATTGAAAAAGATGCAAACAGAAGAGATAGTACCTATTGGGCTAATATACGACCCATTCCACTGTCGGATATTGAGATACGGAGTTTAAGAATTAATGATAGTTTAAAATCGGGAAACTCTCTTCAGGAAATAAAACGTGATATGACTTCCCTGGTTAAAAATAAAGCAAAAAGTAAATTTACGAGAATAATACGTATGATCGTGTCCGGACATTCCTGGTCAGGTAAGACAGGAATCAGATTTACCTATAACGGACTGATTAATTTAAAGAAACTAAGGTTTAATTCTGTCGATGGTTTAATTTACGGATCAGACTTTCTCTTTTCAAAATCATGGAAGAATGGAAACTCTTTCAATTTTATACCTGATATTCGCTGGGCCTTCAGCAGAGAAAAGTTGATCTGGGATATAAATACCAGTTACAGTTTTAACAAAATTAAACACAGGCAATTATTTCTCAGGTCTGGAACTACAAGCAAAGATATTAATACCGGAGGTGGAATCAATCACCTTACCAATGCCGAATATTCCCTGTTCCTCAAGAAAAACTACCTCAAGTTGTATGAATCGAGGTACCTGACAATCGGTTACTCTACTGAGATAGCTAATGGCTTAAGGCTCGAACTGAGCGGCAATTATGAAGATCGCAGAGTACTTCAAAATACAACAAACTTCTCATTTTTAAAGGCCTCAGTATTATATTCTGTTAATTCCCCGGTTAACAGGTACCTGTCGGCCGGATCAAATGAGATCAACGCACTTCGTAACCAGAGGCACTTTGACTTGCTTACCAGAATTTCGTATACTCCCTATCAGAGGTACAGAATTAATAATGGAGTTAAGATACCTGAAAGCTCAGACTGGCCAACTTTTGATGTTACCTGGCAACATGGAATAAATGAGTTCAAAGAAATCATATCAGGCATAAGACAATTTGATATGATAAGGTTTGAGGTTTCAAGGAACAGTAGTATCGGAGCATTCGGCAATTTCAGATGGAGAATAAGAACGGCCGGGTTTTTTGATAACCGGAGTTTAACTTTCTATGATTTTTTCCATTTCAACTCTCAGCCATTGCCTCTGCTTCTTAATAACTATGAGGATGCGTTCATGATACCATCATTTTATTCTATGAGCACACCCGAGTTTTATGTTGAAGGACACGTTAAATATACAACACCATGGTTACTACTGAAGCTTCTTCCCATAATAAGTAATACCCTGATGCGCGAAAATATAAGTCTTTCATATCTGGGCTCCCGTTTTCACCCGGGTTATACTGAAATAGGTTATAGCATAAGTGAGATTCTATTAATCGGTGAGCTGGGTGTTTATGCCGGTTTTGATGATTTCAGGTATAGAGGAATAGGAGTAAAAGCTGTTATCAGGTTCAATTAAGCAAATGGCGGTTCGTCGTGGATATCCGATTCATTTTCGAATCCCCCTCCCAGTTTCCTCAGGTTATCATGATTCATCTTGGATCCGAGTGTGATACTCGGCGATCCGCTCAGATCCGGATTCCCATCCATATCAAAATCATCAATATCCACAAATTGTGCTTTCTCCTCGCGGAATCTAAGCTTCACATCGTCAACAGGACCATTCCTGTTCTTTGCCAGGATAATTTCAGCAATACCTTTAGTGGAAGAACCATCCTCGAATGTCGGGATACCAAATTTATCCTGCCTGTGAATAAAAACAACCATATCGGCATCCTGCTCAATAGCTCCTGATTCACGAAGGTCAGATAAAAGTGGTCTTTTGGTGCCTCCTCTCATTTCAACTGAACGGTTAAGCTGCGAAAGTGCGAGTATCGGAATATTAAGCTCTTTCGCGATACTCTTAAGCGAACGGGAAATAGTACTGACTTCCTGTTCACGACTTCCGGCATTTTCAGGTCCCGACATAAGCTGGAGGTAGTCAACTATCACTATATCGAGTTTGTGCTGAGCCATTAGGCGCCTGCATTTGGCGCGGAGTTCAAATATCGAAATTGCCGGAGTATCATCTATAAATATTGGCGCCTGAACCAGTTTTTTTATCCTTGTTTCAAGTTGTTTCCACTCCTCTTCAGATAAACGTCCATTTTTTATCTTATCGCCCGGAATATCTGTTTCCGCTATTATTAGCCTGTTAACCAACTGAATAGAGGACATTTCACATGAGAATATTGCAACTTTTTTACCATGGTCGATAGCCATATTCCTTGCCATTGAGAGGGCAAAGGCAGTTTTACCCATTGATGGCCGGGCTGCAATTATTATCAGTTCAGATTTCTGCCAGCCTGACGTAAGCCTGTCCAGCTTGGTGAATCCGGAAGGTGTACCAACCAAGGCATCTTCGCTTTTGCCTGCTTTCTCGATCTCTTTTATTGCCTCCTTGATAACCACATTGATTGGCGCCACTTCTCGCTTGATATTGCCTTCAGCAATTTGAAACAGAGCATTTTCCGAATAATCAAGAAGTTCTGTTACATCATAAGTGTCGTCAAACGATCTGGTCTGTATCTCTGTAGATACTCTTATAAGCTCACGCTGGATATATTTTTGTGCAACAATTCTTGCATGAAAATCAACGTTTGCAGCCGATACAACCTTTGATGTAAGCTGGGTAAGATAGACAGGTCCTCCCACGCTGTCCAGCTCATGATGAGACCGGAGTTCTTCAGTGACAGTATAGAGATCTACTGGAAACTCACGGGAGGAAAGATCGGATATTGCCTTGAAAATTTTCTGATGTGCTTCCCTATAGAAACTCTCTGGTTTGAGAATATCGAGAATTGTAATAACGGCTTCTTTTTCGAGCATAACTGCGCCAAGAACAGCCTCCTCCATATCGTTTGCCTGAGGCGGT
>JANYIW010000360.1 GCA_025358645.1 Bacteroidales bacterium | reverse complement strand
TAATCACTACCTTATTATGGAATAAAAACCTACTCAAAAAAACCGGTAACATAAATCCATTACCAACAAAAATCAATCACTAACCTGAGAAAAGAATTAATGTTTAAATTATTTTAAATGTATGAACGGAGTCCCGGCTCGCCGGGAAAGTTACATCATACCCTTAAAAACAATTAAATTATGATGAAAAAAATTAATGAAAAGCGATTGCATTTTGTCAGCAATCCTTGGTTTAGGCCACTGATTATGACAAAAATGTGCATTTTCTTTCTGATTTGCTCAATGACATCTGTTTCGGCAATTCCAGTTTTTGCCGATGATCTGGGTACTTTTCAGCAGAATACCGTTAAAGGAACGGTTAAAGATGCAACTACCGGTGAAGCTCTGATTGGAGTCTCCGTTGTAGTAAAAGGCACCACTACCGGTGCACTTACTGATATTGATGGTAAATTTTCAATTCCTGTTGCTGCCGGACAATCTACACTTACATTTTCTTTTATAGGTTACACCAGCCAGGAGGTTTCTGCAACAGGAGGTACTAATCTCACTATTGCATTGGAACTTGCAGTTACTCAGATCTCCGAAGTTGTAATTGTGGGATATGGCGTTCAGAAAAAAGAGAGCGTCGTAGGCGCTATTACCCAGGTAAGCAATGCAACACTTATGAAATCTGGTACCTCCGATATTACCAACGCTATTGCCGGTAAACTTTCGGGAGTATTGACTATTCAGAATACCGGTGAACCGGGAGCTAACAGTGCAGAAATAGTTGTCCGCGGGTTGTCAAGTTGGAACGGTTCCCAACCTCTTATTCTGGTGGATGGAGTCGAGCGCGATTTCAGTAACCTCGATCCAAACGAAATTAACACAATATCTGTATTAAAAGATGCTTCTGCTACTGCAGTATTCGGCGCCAAAGGAGCCAACGGCGTTATACTTGTTACTACAAAACGAGGCGCTTTAGGTAAACCAAAACTTGATCTTTCCGTAGCTTATGGTATGGTAAATGCTTCAAGGGTACCTAACCCTGTTGATTCATATACTACCATGTCGATGCTGAACGTAGCTTATATGAACGGACAAAACTTTACGGACCTTATTCCTAATGCATCTCTAAGAGAATATCAGAATCCATCGTCACCTCTCAAATCGTTGCAATTTCCTAATGTCAACTGGTTTGATATACTTTCAGTACCTTTTGCACCATCAACCAATGCAAATTTAAATATTACAGGAGGTACAAATTTTGTGAAATATTTTGCATCATTTGGTTATCAGAATGAAGGCAACTTTTTTAAAGGGTTAAAAGATGGATATCTTGACTCGCGTTATAAGAATAACAGGTTTAATTATCGTGCCAATGTCGACTTCTCTTTGACTAACTCAACACTATTATCACTTAACCTTGGTGGTGATTTATCGATAAGGAACACACCTGTTACTGCAAACAGTACCTGGGAAACTCTTTATATGACAGGTCCCGCAAGGTTCCCAGCCTTTTTTCCTGACTGGGTAGTTCAACAGGTCCCTGATGAGGATTATCCTGGCGCTACAGGATGGAGACGTGCAACATCATTTGGGGAGCGTTTTGGAAACCCATATACTAATTTTATGGACGGAACGTTCAGGAATTATACAGGTTCAAGAGTATTTACAGACCTTATCCTTGACCAGAAACTTGATAAAATTGTAAAAGGCTTATCATTCAGAGCAAAAACTTCCTTAAGTACATATTATAATATGACAACTTTAGCTTCTGATTATACCATGCCTGATTACAAGCTATATTATGAAAGAATTGGTGTTGATATACTAGATAATGCGACTGGAAAATTAAAACAAGGTGGTGACGGCAAAATTGACAAGAATCCATGGGAACGTCGTGACCAGACAACAGAAGTGTATAACCTCCCCCCTCAGAGTCTTTATATAGGAGGACTTAACACAGGTACTCAGGCTGGACAGGATATAACTTACTACAGTAACCTTTATTATGAGGCTTCTTTAAACTACGCAAATTCATTTGGTAAGCATACTGTCTCCGGTATGGCGCTTTTAAACCGTCAGCAGAAAAACAAAGGTTTGGAATTTCCTTATTATAATGAAGCGCTTGTTGGAAGAGCAACTTATGATTATGGACACAAATATCTATTGGAAGCTAACATCGGTTATACAGGTTCTGAGCGTTTTGCTCCGGGAAACCGTTTCGGGGTTTTCCCATCAGCTGCAATTGGATGGACAATTTCTGAAGAGCCTTTCTTTAAAAATGCTGTTCCATGGATGAATAAACTGAAGGTACGTTATTCCGACGGGCTTGTAGGTAGTGATAAGGCAGACAATCGCTGGCTTTATATAAGTGAATATCATACTACCTCGATATCCTCTGTTCCATATATACTTGAGGATGCAGGAGCTAATATAAGTGTACAATGGGAAGAGGCCAGGAAAAGAGATATCGGAATGGAAATTGGAGTATTTAAAAATCTCTTTACTCTTAGCGTGGATGTATTTGATGAGCAACGTAGTAAGATGTTGCTTACCCCGCAGAGTGTAACCTTTTTTGTCGGAAACTCATTCAAGGAACTGAACCTTGGTAAGCTTAAAAAGCATGGTATTGAAATTGAAGCTGAATATAATAAAACCACTGCCAGCAACTTAAACTATTTTGTCAGAGCAATATTCGGATTTAACGAAAACCGTGTATTATTTAAAGATGACCTTCCTTATGCTCCTGAGTATGCCAAAGCAGCAGGAAAACCATTAGGCATGGCAACCAACGGCTATCCCGATGATGGTCAGGCAGCAGGAGTTCTAATGACAAATTCAGGCTTTTTTACTACTATTGACGACCTTCACAACAGTGCCCTTCCTGTATCAATGGGTATTATGAGCGTGGGTGATTATTCATACCTCGATTATAATGCTGACGGAGCAATTACTGTTAAAGACAAATTCCCGATAAAAGGCAGTACTTACCCGCCTATTACCTATTCTTTTTCAAGTGGGATTTCTTATAAAGGTTTTGATTTAAATTTTATGTTCCAGGGTAACAAAGGTAAGTATGTAGTATTCAATAATAACTTTGAGACCGAATTCTTAATGGGTGATTATAGTGTACACCAGGCACAATTAGACTACTGGACCCCAACAAATCAGGATGCTGCTCATGCTACTCTTCACTACGACAGAGGTGGATCAGGAATTCCGCAGTACACATGGTCAGGTGGAGCATCACTTGAAGGATACAACCTCAGAACTCCTGGCCATTTCTGGAGAAATGCAGATTACCTTCGTTTAAAGGATCTCTTTGCCGGATATACTTTTCAACCGGATGTTCTGAAACGTCTGGCTGGTATTTCCAGTTTACAGGTCTATGCAACAGCAAATAACTTATTAACTTTTACAAAGTTAATTGAAGGTGATCCGGAAAGAAAAGATTTTCAACGGGGATTCTACCCTATTATGGTAACTGTTAAATTAGGTGTGAAGTTATCTTTTTAAACTCTAAAATTCAATGACAATGAAGAAATATTTTATTTTATTCTTAATTATCGGGGTGGGATCTCTTTTCCTGACCTCCTGTCTTGAAAAGTACCTTGATAAAGCTCCCGAGGCGGGGTTAAATGCTGATGCAGTTTTCACTAAATATGCTAACGCCTATCAGTATCTCGATTATTGTTTTAACAGCAGTACATCAAGTAATACCAGCGGCGTTTGGGCTACTTCTGAAGTCTCCATTACCGGTCAGGGTAGTCTTGATTATGACTGCGTTACCGACTTCTGCGATGCCGGACGTGTTATGTGGTGGGCATATCATAAATGGGGACCACTTGGTGATAATAATGTACATTTTGGCCCTATTTTACCATCATTCTTTACAAAGATCAGGATTGCCAATTCCTTTTTACAAAACGTAGATAAATTGACAGATGGCAATCAGGCAGATATCGATGATCTTATTGGCAGGGCTCATTTTGTTAGGGCATTTTGCACTTTTGAAATATTCAGGTTCTGGGGAGCCATGCCTTACATTACGAAACCTATAGGACCTTACGATCAGTGGGATATTCCACGGCTTTCCAAAGTAGAGACAATGCGTCAGGTTGCTCTGGATATGGATACAGCGTATACCTATTTTGAAAAAGCAGGGAAGATCCGCAGGGATCCATTACCAGGTCAGGTTGGACATTTGGCCGCCGTCGATCAGAAATACCCGAACGGTTGTACAGCGAAAGCCTATAAAGGCCGCGCTTTATTATATGCAGCAAGCCCTCTCAACGAAGGTGGTATTGAAGAGTGGAAAGAAGCAGCAACAGCCAACTGGGAAGCTATTAAAATAGCAGAACAGATCGGTTATGCACTGATGGCGCCATCCAATTATACAGATAATTACTTTGGAACAACTTACACTAACGAGATGCTATGGGGTCATTATTATGGCTTGGTATCTTATGGAACTGGTTGGACTAAGCAGCCATACAACGCTGTATTTTGTAATTCACCGAGCAATAACTCAGGGTTATGTCCAACGCAGGGTACTGTTGATATGTGGGAGACAAAATGGGGAGATGCTCTGAATACCCAGGCTCAAAGAGATGCAGCTACTGCACTTGGTCATTATAATGAGCAGGATCCTTTTACAAACAGGGATCCCCGTTTTTATATAGATATTATTTATAATACTGCTCCAATACCAGGTTACGGTACTGCTAAAATTTATAAGGAGGTGATAGCCGGCGTATTGCAGGGATCAGAACTTATTCCAAATACCGGTTATGCCGGTGTGACCCGTACAGGTTATTATATGAGAAAAATATGGGGAGGACAGAGTATTAAAAACAATATTTCTGTAGCAATTACTACTCCAATGATGCGCCTGGGTGAGCTATACCTTAACTATGCTGAGGCTGCTAATGAGGCTTATGGTCCCAATGCTGTACCTCCAGGTACAACCATGAGTGCAGTGCAGGCAATTAATTTTGTAAGAAATGGTGGTACAAGCGCTTCCGGTCTTGCTTCAGCAAATGTTACCAGGTGGACACCTGCTCAATTAGCGCCCGTACAGGCTCAATATACGGCCAGCGCTGATGCCTTCAGAACAAGGATCCAAAATGAACGCGATATTGAATTATGCTTCGAGGGTCATTATTATTTCGATATTCGCCGTTGGAAAACTGCACCTATAAGTATGGCAGGGCCGCTGATGGGCAATATTCCTGAAAAGGTGCCTGTGGATGCAACTTATCCTACCGGGTACAAATTTGTACGCGTACCTTTAACAGACGACCGTCAGACCCGTTGGTATGATGCCAAGTATTATCTGCCGTTCACATCAGCTGATTATTATAAAATGAAAAAATTTGACCCAGGTCAGGTTTGGTAACTAAAAATCTATAAAAATGAAGATTATGAGATTTAATCATATTTTATTACACAAATGCAGGTTTTTCTGTGTTCTTCTGCTCTGTGTTTTTATAACCGGACCAATTGGTGCACAAAAGAAATCTGAGAAAAAGGTCGTAACTATCAGCGTAAGTCTGAAAGTTGTTGACGATAATGGAAGTCCCATTCCAAAAGCTAAAGTGGTAGTAGGCGAAGGTTTAATCCATGCCGAAACCGATGAAAATGGCGCCTATTCATTTATGGCATTTCCGGGTGACTTTGTAACTGTATCTGCACTTGGTTATGAAAAGAATGTTTCACTGGTTCAGGACATTGTTAAGAATAATACAATTAAGCTTGCTGGATCAAAGCTTTATATGACATCTGATGATAATGTTCCTCTTCCATATATGATGGAGAAGAAGCGTTTCGCTACCGGAAGCTACAATGTAATTAACGGTAATCAGTTAGAAAAATATCCTTCAAATGATCTGCGTAATGCTTTTACCGGACTTGTTCCGGGGCTACGTGTTTCAGAGAATAATGGCGCTCCGGGTCTTACTGCCGAGGAGGATCTTGGACGTTACCGTATTACCGAGAAAGTTGGAGTCACAGCAAGAGGAAGCAGTCCGATGTATTTAATTGATGATGTCCCGGTAGATATAACAGAGATGGCACTTGATCCTCAGGAGATTGAATCAGTAACAATCATTAAAGACATTGTCGGAAAAGCAATGTTTGGACCAATGGGCGCTGACGGGATTATCTATATTAAAACAAAACGCGGAAAAACCAACGAACGTGTTTTGAATATTAATGTTGAAGATGGCGTAAGTGTAATTGACAGATTTCCAGGATGGGTATTGGGTGCAGATTATGCAACTCTTAACAATACTGCCAGAGGAAATGATGGACTACCTTCTTTATATAGTGCTAAAAACATTAGCGATTATTATAACAATGATCCTTATGATATGTTTCGACCGAGTACTGATTTCAGAGATATGATGCTTAAAAATACCAAATCGTTCAAAAGGGCAAGTGTCTCCTCAAGCGGCGGTAACGATGCGATTCAATATTCATCTTATCTGGGATATGATGGTGAAGGAGATATATATAAAATTGGCTCGCTATCAGATTATACCAGGATCAATGCCCGCTCTAATATCGATATGAAGATCAATAGTGTGATAAATGTACAATTTGATATTTCCGCGGGTCTCACCGACAGACGTTCTCCCAATTATGGATATACAACTTCAGAGGGAAGCTCATATACGGATTTAATTGAAATAAGTTCTGCTTTGCCTGAGATAAATAATACACCTCCGATTGCTTTTCCGATATATGCAAATAATGATCCTACTCTTAAAGCACCCTGGTATGGAGTTAGTTCTATCTTTCCGCAAAATCCAGTTGGAAACCTTACGAGAAACGGTTATTATAACGAGGTGGGCAGAAATGGTGCGGTAAAACTTGCGCTTAATTATGATATGGGAGATATAATAAAAGGGCTTAAGTTAAAAACTTTTATTAGTTTTGACGCTCTGAACCTTACACGTATCGGAAAATCAAAGAATTACATTGCCTATATTGTTACTCCTTCAATTGGGGCCGTAACAAAGGCTGATACACTGCCAGTAGCGCTTACAAAAGCACATGATGGCGTTGATAGTCCCTCACTGATAAATTTGCACGATTATTACTACAATCGCTTTACAATCTTTGAGAGCCTTAACTATGACAGGACTTTCGGTGTCCACAGTATTCAGTCATCACTTTCCTATTTTTTATACAGAGTGGTAAAAAAAAGAATTACAGAACCACAGCGTGAACAATTGGGAGTATGGACAGGCAAGTATACATATAACGATAAATATACCCTGCAGGCAGTCTTGAATTATGCCGGTACCTACAGTTTTTCCAAAAATAAAAGAACTGAATTATTTCCTTCTGTTGGCGCCAGTTGGGTGATCTCCGATGAAAGTTTCATGTCGAATCTGAAATTTATAAACTTTCTTAAGCTTCGTGCTGAAGCAGGTATCCTTGGATTCGAAAGTTTCTTTCCACCCTTTTATAACCAGGATAATTATTATGGCAGCACAGGAACTAATTTCGGTCCATACTCTGTTGGAAAATGGTTCGGCTCCAATACTGAAACCCCATACATTACATTTCCCTCAAGGATCGGGAACCCAAATCTTACCTGGGAAAAAAGGAAAGAGTTCAGTATAGGTTTAGATGGATTAATGCTTAACCACAAACTATCATTGGAAGTTAATTATTATAATAGTCTTCATGAGGGGCAACTTGCCATATTATCTAATTCTTTCCCTTGGATTGCAGGTTATTCAGCTGCCTTACCCATTTTCAATTATAATAATTACAGGTTCTATGGTATAGAGACCGGGATTCAATTTACTGATCATGCCGGGAAATTAGAATATTCTATAGGGGCAGATGCAACTATTCAGAATTCAAAAATCGAGAAATATGATGAACCTTCATATAGATTTGATTATCAGATTGTTACTGGAAAGCCAGTTGATACTTATTGGGGACAAACCTCCCTGGGAAAGTTTGCCACCGATGCAGAAGCAACGCTAGTTCCGCAACTTTATGATGCTGTACTTAAAGCAGGCGACCTGAAATATAAGGATATGAATGGTGATGGTGTTGTGGATGATAATGACATGAGCGCTATTGGTCATACAACCCCTCGCCTTTTTTATTCACTGAATGCGAATTTAAAGTATATGAACTTTGAGGTAACTTTAATTGGTACAGGCGCTGCATTATACGATATCCCTTTGACAAATTCATATTACTGGAATGGCTGGGGTGATAATAACTATTCCAATTTTGTCAAGGATAATATTGACGGCGCTTATCCGAGGTTAACTTATTATAAAGTGAACAATAATTTCGTCAGTTCCGATTTCTGGTTAACCAAGGGAGGATATTTTAAAATTCAGAATGTTGAATTAGCCTATACTATTCCCGCCAGTAAGTTGCAGATGATCCGTTCCCAGGGAATTCGTCTCTTTGTCCGCGGAGCAAATCTGTTAACATTTACGAAAGTTAAAGATGTTGATCCAGAATCAATTAATTCCGGAGTTACAACATATCCGTTGTACAAGACATTCACAGGCGGAATTAAATTAACCTTTTAATCTATGACAATTATGAATACAAAAGTTTATTTCCTAATAGGGTTAATATTCTTACTGATCAGTTCGTGTCAAAAGTATCTGGATCCATATCCCGCTGGTGTTCGTACAAGTGAAGATATCTGGAAATACCAGGATAATATACAGGGACTTATAGGCCGGTGTTATGATAACATGGCCAGGAACTATAATGATAACGAAGGCGCCTATCTTGATGGAGCAACAGATAATGCTGTAATTACCAGCACAACACACGTTTTACACAGGTTGGCTTCCGGCTCTATAACTACGGGTCAGGATCCGTTCCTTACTTACTGGAACAGGGATTACCAGTCAATAAGCCTGGTGAACTTGTTTCTGAAGGACAGACGAGGACTTAATACACGCTTTATACTTGATGCTCATCTGGATACCCTTGTCCGCAGACGTTTGCAGGGCGAAGCATTTGCTTTACGTGCATGGTTCCAATGGGACCTTCTTCAGAAATTCGGGGGTAAAGGTATGAATGGACAACTGCTAGGTTTTCCGATTATAACAGCGCCGGTTGACCCTGCAGGTGAAATTAATTTTGCCCGCAATACCTACGATGAATGCGTTCAGCAGATTCTTACCGATTGCGATTCGGCATACAAGTATCTTCCGATTGCAAATCGCGACTTTTTTTATGCCACGAATTCAACTGACCTTCTTTATGCCGGTGGAAAATACTGGGGTCGTATCGATGGTATTACAACCAGGGCAATGAAAGCAAACGTGTTTTTAACATGGGCAAGTCCAAGGTTTAATCCCACCAACGATATTACACGTTGGGATTCTGCAGCAAAAAATGCCAAGCAGGTAATTGATTTTAAATTGAATGTGGATGTATCTACCAATACTAATAATCCCAGTCGTGCCAATGCATTTAACCCAACAACTGCTGTGAACTGGTTCAATCCTAATTTCCCCGGGATAGTTATAGCATCACGCTGGGTAACTGCAACTGGCGATATGGAAGCAATGGAAAGAATGTTCTATCCGGGAGGTTTCCAGGGTAATGGCGTAATGGGCGCTACACAGGAGCTAGTTAATTCATTCCCGATGGTAAGCGGCTATCCTATAAATGATCCGGCTAACCGTGGTTTGTATGATGCAACAAAACCTTATGAGGGTCGCGATCCAAGGTTCTACAGTACAATTTTTTACAACACTGCCCAGGCTAAAAGAAATAACACGGGAGCAGTTATGTACACATTTGAAAACTGGACCGGTGGTAAAGACCAGGCTGGATCAAAATCAAGTAACAGTCTTACAAACTATCATATCAAGAAGTTTGTTTATATGGGTCTGAACTGGTCTGATCCTTCTACTTCAATCAGCAGACAGCCACACTCCAAATTTTTTATCCGTTGGGAACACATGTGCCTCGCATTTGCCGAAGCAGCCAATCAGAAAGTAGGTCCTAATGTTCCACTATATGGAATGACTGCTGCAACAGCTATTCAATATCTTCGCGCGAGGTCAACTCCAGAAGGTACAGCTGGAATTTCACCGGTTGTACCCGGCGCTCCTGATGCTTACCTTACCGAAGTTGCTGCTGCCGGAAAAGTGGCATTTGATGCACTTATTAAAAACGAACGCAGGATTGAAACATGTTTTGAAGGATTAAGGTTCTTTGATCTGCGCCGTTGGTCAACAGACATGACAGGACTCAATAATTCTGTTCACGGAGCTGTTATTACTCAAGTTGCCGGTACTCCTGTTACCTATACCTACAATTTGAATAATCAGATTGAAGCGCGTTCATATTCATCAGCATTCCTTCCTATACCTTACAGCGAAATTTTGAGGATGAGCAAACTTGTTCAGAATGAAGGCTGGGACGGTTGGAATTAATAATAAATAAAAATGCACTTATGAAAAAATTATTTGCTTTTCTAATAGTTTCAGTAGCAATGGTTTCGTGCTACAAAGATTATGTAACAGACTTCACCTATTCTTCAGTGTACTTCCCGAACAATATTGATGTTCGTACAGTGGTGGTTGGGGAAGGACTGAAAATTAAGATCGGAGCTGATTTAGGAGGAGTTATGGAGAATAAAATGGACCGGAATGTCAATTTTACTCTAAACAACGCTCTGATAACACCTGCTGTTCTAGTTTTGATGAAGGCAAACAGTAATGCCTATATCAAGAACCCTACTGCTAATGTTGCTACCTTACTGCCATTACCAGCCAGCTATTATACATTGAGTAACACAAGTCAAATAGTTATCAAAGCCGGAATGCACACAGGAACAATAACATTAAAAGTAGATTCAACTGCTTTTCTTGCCGATGCAGCAACATTGCTTTCGACATACATTGTACCTGTTTACATCACAACAGCTGATGCAGATACAATTCTTGAACCTAAACGTTCTGCTCTGTTTGGTATCAAGTACGAGAATATGTTGTTTGGTAATTATCTGCATGGTGGTGTTGTTACAGTTAAAGACGGTACTGGTGCAATAATAAGTACTACAGCCTATAAAACAACTATATCCCAAAATAATTCAAAAATCTGGACACTAACCACAGTAGGACCAAATGTTCTGGTATCAAACGGATACAGCAATGTGCAGACCGCTAAAAAGGAATTGCAGATTACTCTTAATGGTACTGATGTTGTTGTCTCTTCAGGTACTGGATCAACAAATACTTATCTGCCTGATGGCTCAAGCACCTATAATGCACCTAAACTGCTTCAAGACAGAAAGATACTTTTAAACTATAAGTATGTTGTAGGCGTCAATACTTACTATTGCCAGGATACGCTTACATTCAGAAACAGGATAAGAGACGGAGTAAACGAATGGCAGGATGAAAATCCATCGCATTATACAAAGTAGAAATTTAACTCTGGTTATAAAACATGACTAATCCTAAGCCCTCCCCAAACGGGAGGGCTTAGGACATTTATAGCATTTAGATACAGCAGTGTTTGGGCGAATATCGGATCTATCGACAATAAAGGGTAATATGGAGGGAATAATTCTTTAGCCTCCTTATGAAATCCTTAAAAACAATATAAAATGAAAAATATCCTCATTTTTACTTTGGTTGTTTTAGTCTGTTATTCAAATGTTTCATTTGGACAGACGAAAAATAAGAAGATCACTATCACGGGTAAAGTGATGGATGCAAACCAAAAACCTATTGAAGGCGCCGTAATCTTTATTGATAAAGTAAAAACCAATTCGGTGACTGATCAGGATGGGATTTATAAGGTTAAAGTCAGCCCTATCGCTAAGGAGATCTTGGTTTTTACACTTTTCTATGGTACGAATGAAGAGGCAATTGATGGGAGAACATCTATTGATTTTTTTCTTAAAGCCAAATCAACCAAAAATACAGAAAAAGTAAAAACTGATGATAATGAGACTGTTAATGTAGGTTATGGAACCTCCCTGAAAAAAGACGCTACATCTTCCGTAGGATCAATAGACGGACAAGATCCATCGTTAGCAAACTCCCTGACTATTTATGATATGATCCGGGGTCATATTGCAGGTGTTGAAGTTTCCGGGACAAGTATTAAGATCAGGGGATCATCATCTTTGAATATCAGCGCCGAACCGCTTTTTATTGTTGACGGGGTTATAGTTAACAGTATTGATGATATTTCTACGCAAACCGTAAAATCGATAGAAGTACTTAAAGGACCGGCAGCCTCCGTTTACGGAACAAGAGGTGCAAACGGAGTAATACTGATAACACGACTCTCCGGAAACGATAAAAAGTAACCTTTGCTTTTAATTGTGTTTTATACAACTTTAAAAAAAAAGTTATTACTAAATTTGGCAGGATAAAAAATTGTCCCATAATGTATTTTTAAGTAAAATATCGGATATGGAAAGTAAAAATAAAATTGCAATCTGGCTTTTTACATTCATGAGAATAGTTGTAGGTTGGCATTTCCTTTTCGAAGGTCTCTCCAAATTATTTAATCCGGGCTGGTCATCGACCTCATACCTTATGGAATCACAGTGGCTTTTCTCAGGATTCTTCCACTGGCTGATCGGTAATAACACTACACTGCAGGTTGTCGATTTTTTAAATACATGGGGATTAATAATTATAGGTACTTTTTTGTTTATAGGGATTTTTACCCGTGCTGCAGCCGTTTCAGGGTCTTTCCTGCTCTTGCTGTATTATTTAGCCAATCCGCCTTTTGTATATTCATCAATGCCTACAATAAGCCATTTTTATATAATCAATTATAACCTTATCGAAGCAGTTGTACTAATAGTCATAGCATCATTTCCAAAGGATTATCTCTGGAGTGTCCAGCGATTTATTGCTTACTATCATGCAAAACGAAAAGATCAGAAGTTTCCGGTCAGTGATAATCATGCGATTTTGGAAACAACTGATAATTCGAGGCGTGAGTTAATAAAAAACCTGGCAGTACTTCCACTATTCGGGGCCGTTTTCTTTGGAATGGCGAAAAAAAGAGGATGGATAAGTTTTGAGGAAAAGAACCTGGCTGCTAATACAGATGGGGTTAGCAGCGCTTCATTATTGTTGGGAAAGAATTATTCTATAAGTGAATTAAAGGGACAGGTGCCAAAAGGTAAAATAAAGGATATTACATTGAGCCGGATTATGGTTGGGGGGAACCTTATCAGCGGATTTGCCCATTCACGCGATCTTATTTATGTATCTACCTGGCTTAAAAAATATTTTACCGATGAAAAAGTAATTGAGACATTATGGCTCTGCGAAGCCTGTGGGATTAATACCGCTATTTTCAGGTGTGATGAAAATACTATCAGAATTCTGGAAAAATACTGGAAACGTGGAGGTAAGGTCCAGTGGCTGGCTCAAACTTATCCCAAAGGTGAGGACCTGACAAATGTCAAGCTGGCTGTAGATAATGGCGCTATTGGTGGATTTGTCATGGGTAATATTGCGGATCAGATTGTCTATGATAAAAAGATTGAACATCTGATAAAACCTATTGAATTTATCCAGAGCCAGGGATTGATTGCTGGTACAGCTGCACATTCAATAAAAGTGCCTATGGCTTGTGTGGAAAACGGAATTAAAGCCGATTTTTTCATGAAAACTTTCCATCACAAAAATTACTGGTCAGCTACACCTATTAATCCTTCTGATCCTGAACTCCCAAAACAAGGTCAGGATCATAATATGTCACATGATAATATCTGGTGCATGTCAGATAAGGATACGGCCGAATTTTTTAAAACTAATACTACTCCCTGGATAGCTTATAAAGTTCTGGCTGCAGGCGCTATAAAACCGGAAGATGGTTTTCGTCATGCTTTTACAAGTGGCGCAGACTTTGCATGCGTTGGAATGTTTGATTTTCAGGTTATTGAAAATGCAAACATCGCTTATAATATGTTAAATACAGACTTTAAACGCGAACGGACCTGGTGACGTCTGTTGGTTTTCATTATGATAAAATTTTGATAATTCCCCTTAAAACTACAAACTAATTTTGAGTAAAAAGAGGAGTAATCCGGAATTCTGACACTTAAATTTATTTGTATCTTAGGCAAAAATTTAAACCCTGATCAAAATGAAGAAAACAAGTTTAAATAGACGATTAAAGTTGACAAAAATTCGAAATTCGAAATGAAAAGAAACCATAGGCTTTATCCGATTGCAATTTTCGCGATTTTCCTGGCGTTAAGTACCGGTTTTAATCCTCTATGCGGGCAGGAGAGTATAACAGACTGGGATGGTAATGTTTATCGGACGGTAAAAATCGGCGCCCAGGTATGGATGTCGGAAAACCTTAAAACAACGCATTACTCAGATGGGAAAGCAATTCCTGAAATAAAAGATGACTCACTATGGGCTAATCTGACAACCGTAGCTTACTGCATTAACGAGAATGAGAAAAGTAATTCAGAACTATATGGATATCTTTATAACTGGTATGTTGTTCCAAACGTCAAAACGGTTTGTCCAGTTGGCTGGCATGTCCCTGTAGCGAATGATTGGAAAAAGCTTGAAACATACCTTGGAGGACCCGGGACCTCGGGAGGTAAGATGAAAGAAGCCGGAACAGGTAAATGGGCGGATCCTAACACTAAAGCAGATAACAGCAGTGGATTTACGGGTCTTCCAGGCGGTTCACGGAATCCTGACGGCACTTTCAATATTCCTGGAGAAAGCGGTCAGTGGTGGACTTCAACAGAGTTTAGCATAACCACTGCCTGGCATCGCAGGCTATACAATAATGTCGGATTTATAGACAATATTTATGCCCTAAAAATAGAAGGTTTCTCCATTCGTTGCCTGAAGGATAATTAATACTTCTAAAACTATCTCCCTTTATCCCCGTGATTTTATTTGTGTGGCTTCTGACTGGCTTATCAGTTCTTCGTGAGTTATCAGATCAAATTCTTTCATAATATCTTTTACAAAGACATCTGCTGAAAGACTTTCAATAATTGACCACTCTTCGTCATGGAAATTGGTTATGCGGACTTTCCTGCCATATTTATTCTGAATATCCTTGAACCGGTACACGTATGGCCATGTATGTAAAAATATTTTTTCAAGGTTTACTGATGCGCAAAATAGATTTGGATTCCAAATACCTGTCTGTGTAATCATTTCTCCTGAAATGTCGCAAAGTTTCGAGTTGTTTTTATTAGCGCTTGAAGCCACAACACATTTGTGTTGCCAGGCTTTCGTATTTACGGCCTTCCCTCCTGCAAATGCCGATGGCCAAAAAATAATTTCAGCGCCCTGCTTCCTTAGCATACTCCAGCCATCATCCCATTCTATATCGAAGCAAATCTGAACGCCAATCGGACCAAATTCGGTATTTATTACAGGTTGGTTTATAGCCCCGCATGAACAACCTTCTTTTATTTCTCCTTCCGTTGAATGAATTTTATTGTAAGATCCAATTTTATTACCGGACCTGTCAAAAACCACGGCTGAATTATAAGTTTTCCCATTCGCTGATGTGTAAACCGGACAAATAGTGTAACAATTATTCTGTTTTGAAAATTCTGCAAATTGTTGCAAAACTTCTTCAGAAACAGACACCTTTTCTGAAAGTGTTAATTTCTGTTCAACATATGTAAAAGGAAAAACTTCAGGCAGACATATAAAATCCGGTTTATAGGAAATCACCCCCTTAAGTATCTCCAGTATTTTTTTAGTCATCAACGCAGGTGTTTTCGCACTTAGTCCCATTTGAGAAAGTCCTGCAATCCATACTTCCCGGGGGAGATTGCTATTATTCGGTCCGTCAGTCATTGAACTATTCACTATTTCAAAAGGTACCATAGAAGCTATTCCTGTAGTTATGGCAGCCTTTTGAAGGAAATTTCTTCGTGAAATTATACTTGTTTTCATTTGTTTACACTTTAGGAGATTATTGATCGCCAATTTTATATGGTGAATATCGGCAAATTTTTAATTTCTGAACGACATGCTGATGAAATAATTTATTGAATATTAATAAAACATTTAGTTAATAAAGCTGCAGGTCTCTGTTTCAAGGACTCAAAATTGGCTTAAGAATAAGAACTGGCATTTATTTTGGATGTCAATCCGACAGATAAAAAATTATATTATATTTGAAAAGTTTTTACAAAATTTCTATTGCTACCTCATAAAACTTATAAGTATGCCTTGGGTGAGCCCTTAAGGGGTTCATCAGTATTTTAATAATTAAATTTATTCTGATGAAAAAATTAATTGCAGCTCTATTACTTTCGATAATTTTCAACTTCACCTTCTCACAACAAATTGCACAATGGAACGGACCTGATCGTAATGGAATATTCCCTGAAACCGGACTGTTAAAAAAATGGCCGGATGGAGGGCCGGCTCTGGTACTGAAAATTGAAGGTGTTGGCAGAGGGTATTCCCAACCTGTTGTGTACAAAGGATTAATATATATTACTGGTATTAAAAAAGATACGATGGATGTAGTTTCCTGCTATGATTTTAAAGGAAAACTATTATGGGAAACCAGTTATGGACTATCCTGGACAGAAACTTATCCTGATACCAGATCAACTCCTACAATTGAAAACGGGAAGATCTACCTTGTAAGTGGTATGGGTGAAATTATATGTCTTGATTTAAAAACCGGGAAAATAATCTGGTCTCAAAATCCTGTTAAGACTTTCAAAGGTAAAGCCCGTGCCTGGGGTATTGCAGAGTCGGCGCTCTTAACAGATAAGGTTGCTGTTACCGTTATTGGCGGCGCAGAAACTACAGTCGTTGCTTATAACAAAGTAAATGGCTCATTGGCCTGGAAAACAAAATCAGTTGGCGGCACAAGAGCATATTCCTCTCCAATACTAATTGAGAGAGGCGGGCAAAAGCTGATAGTGGCTCAGGCCAGTGAATACCTGATGGGAATCGACCCCGCCAATGGAAACTTTATCTGGACTTATAAAACCATACAACATTTTAAAGGTAACACTGATTTGGGAAGGGGAGACTTTACTGCTTCACCATTGTACAATAATGGGAATATTTATATTACTGCCGGTTATACGCAGGCAGGAGTTATGCTGCAATTATCAGAGGATGGGAAGTCCGTATCATTTAAATGGGAGAATACAGACATTAATCCTCATCACGGTGGGGTCGTCCTGATGGGTGGTAATATTTATGGTTCAACCTGGAAGACTAATTCGCATGGAGGATGGGCATCCGTTAATTGGAATACAGGAGAATTAAACTGGTTTAGAAATTGGAATAACAAAGGATCTATTATAGGCGCAGATGGGCTGTTATATATTTATGAAGAAAAGAATGGGAACTTTGCCCTGGTTCAACCGGATGCAAAAGATCTGAAAATAATAAGTACTTTCAAAATAAAATCAGGCACAGGGATGCATTTTGCACACCCTTCTATATATAATGGAAATCTCTTTGTGCGACATGGTGATGCACTAATGATTTTCAATATCAAGCCTTCCAAATAAAAAAGAGATAATATATAAAGGTTTTGGAGCTTGGCCCTGAGCTCTGATCTCTGATCTCTGTGCTCTGTGCTCTGTGCTCTGTGCCTTGAGCCCGGTGCTCGATGCTTTACGCTCTTTTAATGTTTTTTAACTCGTTATTTAATGTTTTTTAACATTAGAGAAGAGGGTCACAATGAAGTATTTTTCATTAACTTGCGTAATTGTATTTCTGCGTTTGCAATAACTTGTTCACTGAAAAAGAAAGTGATAAGCATTTTTAAAAACCCAACAATAATTAAATACTTCAAAAATCTATCAAAATGACAAAAAGAAGAGATTTTATCAAAAAAAGCGTAATTGGATCTGTCGGAATAGCCATTGGTGGCATGGGGTTCAGCTCTAAATCTTATGCATCAATCAGTGGAGCCAACGAAAGTATCACCGTTGCTGTAATAGGTATTGGTGGCCGGGGGGGTGCACATGTAAGCGCCTATAGCGCCTTGAAAGACATCAAGAATGTAAGGTTAAAGACACTTTGCGATACTGAGGAAAAAACTTTCGCACAAAGGGCTAAGACCGTTGAATCCAGAACAGGGATCAAACCGTTGCAAGAATGGGATATGCGTAAGGTTTTTGACGACAAAGAGATTAATGCAGTGTCCTTTGCAACACCTAATTTCTGGCATGCTCTGGGAACCGTATGGGCTGCCCAGGCAGGCAAACATGTTTATGTAGAAAAACCTGCATGCTGGAGTATCCTGGAAGGCCGGAGAATGATCGAAGCCTCTAAAAAATACAATGTAAGAGTTCAGGTTGGTCATCAGAGCCGTTCTTCTACCGATATAATTGATGCAATAAAATTCATACATGGCGGAGGTATCGGAGATATTTATATGGCTCGAGGTCTTTGTATTAAGCCCCGTGATTCATTTGGTATAGCTCCTGACAGTGAACCACCTGCAACACTTCATTACGATCAATGGTTAGGCCCTGTTACCTGGCGTCCGTATAATGAGAAACGTGGTACTTACAACTGGCATTGGTTCTGGGACACCGGCAACGGCGACACTGGTAATCAGGGACCTCACCAATTTGATATTGCCCGTTGGGGAATGAACAAAAATGAACATCCTGTTTCTGTATATTCTACAGGTGGCGTTTACGGGATTGACCCGAAAGAATGTGCCCAGGAAACGCCAAATATACAAAATTCAGTGTTTAAATACGCTGATGGGAAAACACTCGAGTTTGAAACCCGCGGCCGCTACTCAAATGCAGAAGGAAGCGTTGGGGTCAGAGTAGGGAACATTTTCTACGGAACTGAAGGTTACCTTGAACTTGGCGATGACGGATGGAAAGCCTTCCGTAAGAAGGAGAAAGAATCATTTGCAGGTTCCAAACCTGGTGGCGCCAAAGAAGATGTGTCTCTGACCGGTGGTGAGGGTGCAGAACACTTTGCTAACTTTCTGGATGCTATCCGTTCAGGTAAAAGTTCAGACCTTACTTGCGAAATAACTGAAGGACATTTATCCGCAGCTCTTCCGCATATGGCAAATATCTCCTATCGTCTGGGACGTGGATTGAAGTTTAATGGCGCTACAGAAAAGTTTGTCAATGATCCCGAAGCTGACAAAATGTTAACCAGGGTATATCGCAAACCTTTTATTATTAATGATAAAGTATAAGGAAATGTGATAATTATAAACCTTATATAAATTAGTTAAACTATAAATAATAAATTTGAAAATGAAACTACGTTCAATTATACTTGTATTGTTAGCTGTTATTTTATCCTTTTCCTTTGGTGAACAATCAGCGCAAGCTCAAAAAGGAAAAGGCTTGAAAATAGCTTTTGTCAACAAAGAGGCTGACAAAAAAGTTGATGTTATGGTAGACGGAAAACTTTTTACCTCTTTTTACTTCCCTGAAAATGTATTTAAACCAATTCTTTATCCTGTTTATACTTCTGCCGGAACAGAAATCACCCGTGGCTTCCCAATAAAACCCAGGGCTGGTGAAAGGAATGACCATCTTCACCAGATCGGTATCTGGTTAAATTATGGTAATGTCAATGGTTTTGATTTCTGGGGAAATGGCTCTACAGGATTAGGAAAAAGAAGTCCCAACGGAGGAGAAATAAAGCATCTGAAAATTGAAAAGATGACTGATGGGACAGGTGAAGGAACTCTTATTTCCAACGAAAGCTGGATAGATCCTTCCGGAAAGGAACTTATGACTGAGAGAACAGAATATCACTTTATTGCTCAAAATGGTACTACCAGGATTATTGACAGGATTACTACCCTAAAGCCCACAAATGGACCGGTACTGATGAAAGATACCAAAGAAGGCATGTTCGGTATCCGTGTTGCACGACAACTGGAATTGCCTTCAAAAGATAAGGCTGCTTTAATAGATGCCCAGGGCAATCGTTCAACTACCTTAGCAAGTGCAAACGAAGGTGTTACAGGTAATTACCGAAGCAGCGAAGGAGTAACCGGAGATGCAGTATGGAGCACTCGCGCAAAATGGATGGATCTTTTTGGAAGTATTGGAAATGAAAAAATCTCCATAGTTATATGTGACCATCCTAATAACGTGAGCTACCCTACATACTGGCATTCACGCGGATATGGATTATTCGCAGCAAATCCATTTGGAGTTAAGGATTTTACTGTGGGAAAAGAAGAGTTGAATTATACTATTACCGCAGAGAAACCTGCAGTTATCAGATTCAGGGTGATTGTAAATTCAGGAGCAGATTTAACCGATGCTGTAATTAATGCTTATGCAGATGATTTTGCTAAAAAGTATAAATGAAAATCTTCTTAATTTAAATAAAAAAGAATCCGGGACAATCCCGGATTCTTTTTTTCTGGCTACTCACCTATTATCTCATAACTTCCAGCTGTTCCTGAAAAGATAACCTTCATTTCATAAATATCTTCTTTCTTAACATTTAATCCACCTGTGCAAATTACAACAGGTTTTGATTTAAATGGCAAAGTAAACTCTAAAGTTTCTCCTCCTGTTGCCATACCCGAAAGCCTTCTTTCTGAATTACGGTTTGATCTTGAATCGTAAGTGAAAAGTCCCAGTATAACAACCGGCGCTTCTCTCGCTTCAAGACGAACTTTGTGTAATCCGAAACCTAAATTTAAAATCCCTTTACGGTTTTCAAGGAAATTAGCTTTTTTATCCGTGTCGATAAACGGAATATTGGTTGGCTGTGATAACTTTAACCGGCCATCGGTAAATATGTCGAGAATACCCCCCTCCTGCATATCTACATAAGCAACTGAAACATCGGTACATACTACTTCAATTTCAATTGATTTTCCGGGTTCAAGAATAAGCTTTTTTGAACCAAATGGAGCTCCCCATTCTGATGCAAAATCTTCAGTCGTAAGTCCCAAAATATTCCATTCAGGATTTTCCATGAAATAAGTTCTCCTGTTCGGATCTATTTTCGAATCAACGAAAGTCAGGTCAGGATTATACCCGGCTATTTCAAGTATATGCCTGTCTCCCAAAGTGCATCTTCCGAAACGGAACATCGAGTTTCTTATGTCTCGTATTGGACTTGAGGCACGGGAATCATATTGCTTTCCATCAACATAAGGGAAAGGTTTTCCGCTATCTACTTTCCCCCAGCAGTTAACAGCGCCATCTTCAAGAATGAACCTGTTGCCATTTATTCTCTTGCTGGCGCTATCGAAGGTTATCGTTTCGCCTTCCCAATTATAAGTATTCTGATGGATACGTTCCGGCAGTTGAAGCTGTGCCTGCCCCGGAACAATGGGATCCCAGCATTCAAAAGCCTTTTCCAGTTGTTTAAACCATAAATAATGGCCTGCTGCCTGTGGGTGTCCATCTAATGGGACAAGGGCATATCTGTTACACCACCTCACAATATCATCATCAGTTTTGCCAAAATCCATATATGGTATCTGATAACGTAAAGAAAGCGCCTGGAGATCCCCCGTGTTTGAAGTATATCCTCCAAAATTCTGAAACTGACAAAACAGAAACTCAGTGTTGGGATAGCGCTGCTGAATCCAGCGGATCATTCCTTCAAAAACGGCTATCTCATCCGGAGTATCTGTCTTTTCATTAGCCCCGCTGCCAAATATTACGAGGTCAGGGCCCGGACCCTCAGGACGGGAAAATAGCCCCGGATATAATTCTTTCCAGGACTTGCCTTGTTTCTGACCATTTATTTCAGGAGAAGGGGGCAAAGAGAGACTACAATATTCTTTTAACCCTGAATGCGCCTCACCAACGCCTGAACCATCGCAAGCCATAAAATCGAGACAGATTTTGTCAGCCGGGAGATTGAATTTGCGCATCAGTTCCCGTTTTAGCCTCCCGGCATAACTGAAATAATGTCTCCATTCGCCATAGTAATCATCCAGATCAGGACGACCTGCTTTACTTGCATCAAAAAGTCCTTCAGAAAGAGGTTGCTTAAAGGTCTTCGAAGTTGGATCTTCATCAAATAAATACATTGGCGGATTTGCACTTCCACGGTCGATACTTGATCCCATAACAATAATGTGGATAGGTTCCCCTTTCCATAATTTCTGTATCGTTCTGGGTATATATCTGTAATTGGGTTCCATTTTCCGGACTTCTGCCAGGAACGGTGAAACACTCTTTGTAACGGTTAGTCTGGGTGAATAAACCCAGACTGCTTCCGTCATATCACTGTTTTCAAATTCAACTTGTATACCTATTGTATTAATATCCGCTGACCCTGACTTATTGCCAATACTTGTTTTTCCAATAATTTCTGCATTTTTTATTATTAATTCAATCGTCCCTTTATCAGCGACGGAAGTTGTGTATTCTTTTGCAACCACCAGCTCCCCCCTTGAGTGTTTTGGAAAGGTTCGTTTATCCTTCATGCCGAATGTTGCGGGACTCCATTCGCCGTCTTCACTATCCAGTTTCATCAGTTTAATCTTTGCTTTAAGGATATTGCTCTTTGACTGATAGCCAAAAACAAATAAGCTGATCTTCTCCCCATGGGCAAGACCGGCTTCAGGAAGAGTGAAAAATTGCCATATCTTTTTACCTGGATTAATCGCTATCATATTATGAGTAGAGAATTTTGGACGGACAGGGTCAGCAACATGCGATTCGCGCATTACCTCAATATCGCCCCATGAATCAGTATTCCAGAATGCGACATTTCCGGAAGAGTAACTTACAGGCTTACCATCACGATGATTAACAAATGAATGAAAATCAAAACGAGGATTTAACAATAAGTTGGCCGATTCGTTTTTAGTCTGTGAAAATGAGGTAGTTATACTTATTAGTCCTAATATCAGAGTACTTGAAAAGGACCATTTTATCTCAGATAATATATCCATCTTAATTGGTTTTTAAGTTGTGTAAGGTTTAAAGTCAAACAAATTTATATTTATTTATTGAGTATTTGTTTTTAGTACATTATAAATATATTTGTTTAAACCATTCACGTCAAAAACATTCATTGGTATCAACTTCATTCCCTTTTGCTTCCGCAATGGCAGATTCAAATATTCCCGGTGTTTTCGAAACTCAGAAAACTGATACAGGAAAAACCAGTCTAATAGGCGATTATGGCGATTGGGCTTCGAATTTGAGGATGGGAGATCTGCCTGCATTTTCTTAACGGTTGAAAGGTTGGTAAAAATAAATATATAGTTATATTCCTGTTGATTATTAATTTACATCTTTGACAATTAATATTGGTAACAGACCACCCCGAAAGATAATGCTTCCGAATCTGTCACGTGAAACTGAATTTGAAAAGAAATACAATTTGTAAACAAAAAGCCAAAACATGAATACTCACTGGTCTGATAAGCCTGATGAAAATAAACCGATTTAAATTAACCTAAAACGTAACATAATGAGTAAAGCAAATCAACTAAATCAGGAAGAGAACCGAATTCTGTCTATCGACTTTTTCCGCGGTTTTACAATGTTTATGCTTGTCGGCGGTATAGAAGGTTTATTTAGTAAACTGGAGCCGGGCAAGAGTAGCGCTATCGTTTACTTTTTAAATCAGCAACTTTCCCATGTTTCCTGGATCGGGCTTCATTTTTGGGATCTGATTCAGCCTTTCTTTATGTTTATTGTCGGAGTCGCTATGCCCTTTTCGTTATCCAGGAGATGGGACCGAGGAGATAGCTGGAATAAAACTTTTTACCATGTGCTGACACGCTGTTTTTTCCTGCTTGCTATTGGTTGGGCTATAAGCTCCAGTGCAAAAACCTCCAATTTCAATAATGTAATGGCACAACTATCAGTTACATACCTGATTGCATTCCTTCTAATGCGTAAAGCTATTAAATGGCAGATAATTGTTTCATTTGCATTGATCCTGATAACCGATTTGCTCTACCGTTTTTGGCCGGTTGAGGGATTTAATCAGGCTTTTGTCGCTGACCATAATTTTGGCTCATGGACCGACATGATGCTTACCGGCAGTATCGACCACGGAAACTGGGTGCCATTTAACGCTATACCCACATCGGCACATACAATTTGGGGAGTTGTAGTAGGCACTCTTTTAATGAAAGATTGGACTCCACGGAAAAAGATCATGACTCTTTTGATAACAGGTACTATTGGAGTAATAGTTGGTTATTCAATGAATACGTTCGTTCCGATCATCAAACATATCTGTACCAGTTCGTTTATAATCGTCAGCGGAGGCTGGTGCTTAATAGCGATGGCTATTTCATACTGGCTTATTGATGTTCTAAAATACAGGAAGGTTCCTTTATTCTTTGCAGTCTTCGGAATGAATCCGCTATTCATTTATCTTATGGCCGGAAGTTTCCGCAGTTTTTTCGATAAGCTGACAAATCCATACATTTCAAGGTTATTTAGTTGGACCAATGAAGTGACTTTAATCATAATCTCGACTGTTATAATTGGTGCAATGTTGTGGTATGTATGTTATTTCCTGTACAAACACAAGATATTCATTCGGTTATAAGACTAAATGAATATTGTTACTGAACAGTCAAATTGCAGATACTCAGGACGTCCGATTGGAGTGATGCGATCAGAAAACCAATATGAAAACTTTATCCTTCACATTGAATGGATACATATTGAACCGGGTGGAAATTACGGAGTCACTCCTCCGCTTGCTTATGTACATGGTGAGTTTTTTGGCGTGGGTGGCGTAAAAACTATACCAGACAATCCACGGGGAACCCGAAGCATGTCAATCGAAAATCTATGTAAAGGTAGAGGGGAATGGAACACATATGATGCTGTATCCATTTTCGCAATATCCGGATTATTGAACTTCCGTCCGGAGTTACTTCACCAGAACAGACCGCTCCTTTATTTAAATAAATAGTTACTTAAATCTGACATATTATCTGGTAGTCTATAACCTAACCTTTTAAATCTTGAAACTGACTAGGCTGGTCTATTTAACCAGTTCAGGATACTTACTGAATTTATGCGATTTCTCAATTGCACTTTAGCAAATGGATCTCCACTTATTTTGAATAATAAAGAAACACTGAAGGATGCATTGTATAAAGCCTATACCTGGTTCCATCGAAGACTAAGATCGGACTGGAGTGGTCGCCTTCCACAATTGGATTTTTGGGGTATTTAACCCAATGAATCAAATCTGTCGACATAGCTACATTTGATGACCATGTTTCGCGGGATGAAGGATTTCCCGGCTCTTTTTCCGCAAGACCGTGATAATAAATGTAATATCTGCCATTATATCTGACAACCTGATTTGATGCAAGCATTGCGGAATCATATTTTTCAGGCCCTTTATTTATAACAGGTTCGTCCTGAATGTTTCTCCAGGTTTTGTGATCTTGTGATACAGCAACCCATATTCCTTCATCATTGCGTTCATAAAACAGATACCATTTGCCATTTTCAATCACTACATTCGGCGTTCCATATGGTCCGGGAATAGTATCACCATTCACTTTGAGAATAACCAAATCTCCTTCTTCCTGCCAGTTAATGCCATTAAAAGAGGTAAGTAAATGTGCCACATCATTTTTACCCTCTGCATACATATAATAAGTATCATCATTTTTAATCACAAACATATCTTCGGTCCATTTTTGACTGAAGATTGGATTTTTAGGATACCTGGTCCAGTTTATGCCATTATCAGAAGTTGCATATCCCAGGTATTTTGTGTCAGTATCTTTCCCCCTGTATCCTGTATACCACATCTTATAAATACCGCCTTCAAATAAAATATATCCACGTTCTCTTATCATCTGGTCCCATGTATCAGCGCCTGTTGCTGTAAAAACGGGATTTGCCGCAAAGGGAACAAATTCAACCATCTCCGAAGGGAATTCTTCCTTATTTACCTTTTGTTCAGACCCTTTCTGCTTATTTTTACATCCTGGTGCAACCAGGAAAAACAACAAACCAAATAATAATAATGAATTTTTCATTTGTACAGGATTTTACAATTTATTTATAATTCTGTTTACCATAAAGCTTAAAGTATATTGCTTTTACCGCTATTTGGTTCTCCGATAAATACATTCAATTTCTTACAGGAGAAAGTCAGATCTTTTATTGACTTGAAATTCTTATAATTAACTTGGTTGATCATATCGTTCTTTTGAGCAAATTTAATATTTATATGTGAAAAAAGTTCATGTTTGAGAATGTTAGACGTTGCAGGTCTGATTTCTATTGTTCTTTTAAATTCTCAGCCTGTTCAAATATCTCTACGTATACTTCATCTCTTCAACCGTTAAAGCCATGTAAAAATGAGTGTAATCTCTTTCCGTCTGAGTTAATTGCTCGCTTCC
>JANYIW010000318.1 GCA_025358645.1 Bacteroidales bacterium | reverse complement strand
TAGACAAAAAATCATGGGACCATTATCAGTAAACGAATTAATATCAGCGAATACTAACCTTTTCCTGGCATTTATAATTGGAATAGGCTTTGGCTTTGTTCTTGAACAGAGTGGATTTTCATCAAGCAGAAAACTTGCAGGAGTTTTTTACGGTTATGATACCGTAGTTCTGAAAGTGTTTTTTACTGCTGCAATTACAGCAATGCTTGGTTTGCTCTTTTTTAGCCTTTTCGGCTGGGTAGACCTGAATCTTGTATATGTTAATCCAACCTATCTGACATCAGCCATTATCGGAGGTATAATAATGGGTGCAGGATTTATTATCGGTGGGTACTGTCCAGGGACAAGTTTCTGTGGAGCGTCAATAGGAAAAATTGATGCCTTTGTCTTCATCGGTGGCCTCTTTCTAGGAGTTCTGATTTTCGGACTTGGATATAAAATATGGGATGGCATGTATATGGCTAAATTCCTGGGATCACCAAAAATCAGTCAAACACTTGGACTTAGCGATGGCGTTTTTGCCTTCATCTTAATAATTGTTGCTCTGGCAATGTTCTGGGTTGCTGAATGGGCGGAAAAGAAATTTCCGAGAAAAGAGTATTAGAATTATCTTTACGTGATGATATTTTTCGGAGCAAAATCAATATATAAAACACATAATATGAAACCACTCAAACTTTTAGCATTGTTTATAATTCCGATGGGACTAATAATTGCTGCTGTCCCGCAGAATAAAACAAAACCATACAAACTGAGTGCAGATCAGTTGCTTGGTGAGGCAAACACTCGTACTCAATATATTGCTCCTGAGACGGTAGCAGACATGATTGTTAAAAAAGATCCTTCATTCAGGCTAATCGACGTAAGGAGTCAGGATGATTTTGAAAAATTCAGTCTTCCAGGAGCCATAAATATTCCAGTTTCTGACCTTCTTTCAGACAAATACTCAGATATACTGAATCAGGATGTTAAAATGAACATATTCTATTCAAACGGTACTATTACAGCTAATGAGGCATGGATGGTAACAAGACAACTTGGATATAAAAACAATTTTGTACTTGAAGGCGGATTGAACTATTGGTTTGATGCTATACTAAATCCTCAGAAACCGGCATCAACAAGTCCGGATGAAGAGTTTGCAAAATATGATTTTCGTCTGAGCGCTGGAAAGGCACTGGGTGGAGGTATGACAGTTCAGATAACTCAAAGTCAAAGTTCTGAATCTGCCAAACCTGCTTTGCAAGCTGCTCCTAAAAAAAAGAAAGCATCAGGAGGTTGCTAATAATCGAAATCTACAAATGGAATATAGGAACCTATGACGATGAATAAGAACCACTGGTACGATGGTTGGTTTTACGATAAATTAATTGCACCGAACCAGGATCAGCTATTTGAGCAAATAAAGAATCTGGTTGATGCAGACTCCCTAATAATAGATGTAGGTTGTGGAACAGGCCGTTTAGCATTTGGTCTCGCAGATAAATGTAAATCTGTTTTAGGGATAGATTTATCAAAAAGAAACATTGACAGGGCCAATCTCACATTACATCAGAACCCTGATAGTAAAATTTCTTTTGAGAATAGCGACATAGGAGAAATAATCAATAAAAGCCAACAACATTTTGATTATGCTGTGCTAACTTATGTTATTCACGAAGTTAATGAAGAAGAAAGGATAAATCTTCTGAACGAAATATCGCGTATAGCCGATAAGATTATTATTGGTGATTATCTTGTTCCAAAACCAAAAGGGTTTAGAAGCTATTTGAGTGAAATTATAGAGTTTATTGCAGGTGCGGAGCACTATAGAAACTATAAAAGTTTTGTTGCTAACGGAGGCATTAAATATTTGGCAAACAAAGCAGAATATAAGATAATAAATGAAATATCAAATCATCCATTGACAAATCATATTGTAATATTGACAAAACCAGATATCAATACTTTTTTCCGATAATAACCTTAAAAACAAATTATATGAACGCTACAATTTTAATCTTAGGCTTTTTGTTCGGTACAATTTTGCAATATGCAAATCTGAACCGGTACAATGTAATAAGTGGAATGTCAACACTTGAAAACTTTGCAGTTGCTAAAGCTATTACAGTTGCTATTGGAATCGGAGCAATAATAATAGCCATTGAAATTGGACTTGGCTTTGCAACTTACCATATAAAACCTTTTTTGTTAGGTGGAATTGCAATAGGCGGGATAATTTTTGGTACTGGAATGGCAATTTTAGGGTACTGCCCCGGAACACTGCCAATTTCCCTTGGTGAAGGTTCAATCGACGCTCTTCTGGGTATTATAGGTGGACTGGTTGGCGGTTTTGTTTACACCATATTATTACCATCTATTCAAGGTATCTTAGGTCCAGACCTCGGGAGTATTTCTTTATTTACACTCGTTGGGCAACACCAATTTATATTCTACCTTCTTGATATTATAATCGGAATAGGATTTGTCTGGATGGGATTTATCCTTAACAAAAAGGAAAAATCAACCAATTACAAATGGTTATATGCCGGTATAGGTTTAGCCGTTTTAAATGCTGTTGTATTTCTTACTGTTGTTACAAATCGTATTATTGGAGCATCTACTGCATATCCATTTGTTGCTGATTTAATTACAGGAACAACACAAAATAGCTACTTTCCAAAGATCCAGGGACCCGGCCAATGGGAATTATTGTTTTTGACTGGAGCATTTGTCTCAGGCATAGTAATTTCACTGTTCAGGAAAGAATTCAAAATCACTTTAATTCACAGTAACTGGGGAAAATATAAAGGCAATTCAGTAGCAAAACGAATCATATGGTCATTTCTAGGAGGATTTATCCTAATCATTGGTGCCAGGATGGCCGGTGGATGCACTAGTGGACATATCCTTTCCGGTGGAATGCAGCTTTCGTTAAGCAGTTTAATTTTTGCTGCTTTCGTATTTGCAGGTTTACTAATTACAGGAAAATATTTTTACAAGAATAAGAATTGAAGTTTTAACAGAATTTAAAAAATGATTTATCCAGCACGTCAGGAGTTAACTCTTACCTTCACCCAATCGTTTATAATTAAACTGCAGAGAGCATAATACAACAAGCTACTACCTGTTACGATAAGAGGTAAAGTAGTGAAACCTGGTAACCCGATTGATAAAATGATACAGGCAAATACTATATCAACAATTATTGCTATTAATAAATTTTTGCCTATTGGTTGTTTGTAAAACCTCGTGGGTGTACGGACAACAAATATATTGAAGATACTAGCGAAAAACAGGGAAGCGAATCCAAATGAATGCAACTGGTTAATATCAGAAAGCTCAAAATATTTCTTTCCGATAATCAGCCATAATAATGCCTCCGCGATCAAAAGCATTCCTAATATAAATCCATGTTTTACTAATGGCTTTATTTTCCAGTTTTCAGGATTTTTTGACCAGCTAACAATGTCTGTTGATAATGTCAATGTAACAAAATCAATAATGAACAGCAACAGCACCATATCAAAAGCGCTAACCACGAACTGCGCGGTAATAATATAAGCGACACAGACATAAACTACTGTAAACAATGTTTTTGAAATTTTACTTACTACCCAATTGGTAATACGATGATGAATAGTACGACCAACGGTTATCAGGTTGATAATGCTTTCCAATCCCTCATGCAGTAAAATCACACTTGCAGCCTGTTTGGCAGCATCTGTTGCTGATTTAACTGCGATACCCACTTCGGCCTGTTTTAAAGCCGGGGCATCATTAACACCATCACCTGTCATGCCAGTAATCTCATGATGTTGCTGTAATGTTTTTACGATTGTAAATTTATCTTCGGGCAATACCTCTGCAAATCCATTATGAGCAATTATAATGGCATAACTATCGCTTCCTGTTGCTTGTTGTCTCAACAAGCCAGCTGCAACAATATCATCACCCACTCCGACCTGAGTAGCTATCTCTTTAGCTATAGGCAGCGCGTCTCCGGTAAGCATTTTTACTGTTACTCCCAATTCTTTAATCTCTCTGATCATTTTTGCTGAATCAGATAGTGGAGGGTCAACCAGTGCCACAATGCCAACCATTGATGTTATATTATCTCTCTGAATAGCGACAGCTATTGTTTTGAATCCTTTTGCTGCCCAGCCATCAACTGTTTTATCAAGTTTTGATAGTTGAAGGTTGCATAAACTTTTAATAGTATTATAAGCACCCTTCATTATCTTAAACTGTTTGCCATCTTTTTGTACTATAGCTTCTGTTCTCTTGATAGCAGCTGAAAACGGAGTGAAAGAGGTTTTCTGGTAACCTGCTGTATCTGTTTTATTCTCCGTTGCTTTTAGCAGAAAGGCCATATCAATAGGATCGTTGTTAGCAGCTACGGAAGCCAGTAATCCGTATCGTAAAATATCGTCAAGGGTATAATTTTCATCAGCTATTATATCCTGTACAGACAATTTATTTTGTGTAATGGTTCCTGTTTTGTCAATGCATAGTGTAGTGAGTGTAGCTGCATCTTCTGTGGCGCTTAAACGACTTACCAGGATGCCTTTGGCAGCTAACTGCTGTGAACCTTTTGCCATACTTACCGTAAACATGGCAGGCATTGCGACAGGAACAGCTGTTACCAATAAAATCAGCGCTAAAGGAAGCATGGAAATAATGGTTTCACCACGCATTAATGAAACTGCTATAGTTAAGCCAACAAATACCAGTACAATTGAAAATAATATCTTCACTACATTTGCTACAACTTCTTCCATGTGCAGACGTGGTTTTGCCATTTGAACCAACTGGATTGTTTTACCGAAGAAAGTATTAACCCCTGTAGCAGTTACCACCGCATTGCACTCACCATTTTTAATTACAGATCCGGAGAACAGCATATCACCTTTTATTTTGCTGATGAGCATTGACTCCCCTGTAAGTGCTGATTGATCTGCCCCGGCCTCGCCATCGATAATTTTAGCGTCTGCTGTAATAAAATCGCCGGTCCTGACGCGTATGATATCACCTGGTACCAATTGACTGGCAAGTACCTGCTGCCATTTAGTGTTTCGCAAAACACGCACTAGAACCTGTAAGCTCTGTTTTAACGCCTGAACTGTTTTAGCCGCTTTACTTTCCTGAATAAATCCTATTATAGCGTTGAACAACATCAACCCTCCAATTAAGTATACATCAATATACTTTTGAAGCAAAAATGATAATAAAATGGTGATCTCCAGCATAATGGCTGTAAGACCCCAAAAGTGCTTAAGAAATAGAAGAACCAGTAATTGTTTTTTCTCTACCACTTCATTAAGGCCATAAGTGGTTTGTCGTTGTTTCACATCTTCATCAGAAAGACCATTTGAGGCAAGGACTCTTAGTTCAGATAATACATCCGCTATCGCTTTTGTTTCGTATGGATTGGATTGATTGGGCATACTGTTATTTTCGTAAAAGTTTACTAATTAACAACGAAATTAGGAAATCTGACATAATTTTTGAGTCACAGTAATTTCCTGATATCTAATTTATCCAAGTGTTATTGAATATACCAACTTACAATAATTTCATAATAAAGTATATAATTCTGTTTGATGAATTGAATTTTTTTATATTTTTGTTTCGTAATTTGACGAAATACTAAATGAAAATGGAGATAAAGGAGAAGGTGAATGTGTACACTGATAAACAGGAAAAAATTGCCCGCTACTCAAAAGTTTTGGGACATCCTGTAAGAGTGTTTATAATGGATTTCCTGGTTAAGAATACCGATAAGTGTTGTTATAGCGGTGATATGGCAGAAGAACTTCCTATTGCCCGTTCAACTCTCTCCCAGCATCTGAAAGAATTAAAAGAAGCTGGTTTGATTCAGGGTGAAATAAATCCACCTTATATTAAATACTGCATAAATAAGACCGGATGGGCAGAAGCTAAAGATTTGCTTGGCTCTTTTTTTAACAGGAAATAGTAAATAATTGTATCATGGAAATAAAAATATTAGGGACTGGTTGTTCAAAATGTAAAACCCTTGAGGAAATTACCCGTAAAGTGGTAAAAGATAATGGGATTGATGCTACCATCACAAAGATAGAAGACATTGTTGAAATTATGAAATTCAACATCATGACAACTCCCGCCCTGGTCGTGAACGAAAAAGTTGTTTCAAAAGGACGAATACCCTCAGTTGATGAAATAAAACAATTTCTAACTAAATAATAAGCTTCCTCATGAGAAAATTCTTTTTACTAAGTTTCGCATTGATTGCTCTGGTTGGTATTTCCTGCAATGCCCAGACAAACCAGAAACCCGCTTCATCAGTTTCAAAGAATGGCGATGTAGCGGTTTACTACTTTCACATGACAACACGTTGTGTAACCTGTAAAACGGTGGAAGCAGAAGCCAGAAAGAACGTTGAGATGCTTTATACTGATCAGGTTAAAGCAGGTAAGATAAGTTTTACTGCATTAAACCTTGAAGAGGCAACAGGTAAATTAACGGGTGAAAGACTCGGTGTAAACAGTCAGACACTCCTTATTGTAAAAGGTGACCAGAAGATTAATATTACAAATGAAGGTTTTCTTTATGCTGTTTCACAGCCACAGAAATTTACTGAGGTAATGAAATCAAAGATAGATCCTCTGATGAAATAGTATTCATGCGTTGTAGAGACAGGGATTAGACCTGTCTCTACCGCGTTTTCGTCACCTCACTCAAAATATCTCTTATGGATTTTCTTACAAATCTTCTTGATAGTAGTTCCATGCCATGGGTTACAGCCTTATTACTTGGTCTGATGACAGCTATTAGTCCATGTCCGCTGGCAACCAACATCACTGCAATCGGATTTATCAGCAAAGATCTGGAAAACCGCAACAGAGTATTTATTAATGGATTGTTCTATACTCTGGGAAGAGCAGTTACTTATACATTAATCCCACTTATTATTTTTCTTGGAGCAGACCAGTTTAAATTTTCAGGATTTTTCCAGCGGTACGGTGAGAAAATCATAGGACCGCTGTTATTGTTAATTGGAATATTTATGCTTGATATTATCAGGATTAATTTCCCGGGATTGGGCATGCTTTCAGAAAAGATGGAAAAGAAAAAGTCATGGCGCTACATTGATGCTCTGTTGCTGGGGATAGTTTTTGCGCTTGCTTTTTGCCCTTATAGCGGAGTATTGTATTTCGGCATGCTTGTACCACTTACCATATCAAGTGCATCTGGATTATATCTGCCTGTTATTTTTGCCATCGCAACAGGCATTCCGGTAATTATTATTGCCTGGGTACTGGCTTACACTGTATCTGGAATAGGAGGTGTTTATAATAAGATCAAAGTCTTTGAACTTTGGTTCAGAAGAGTAATTGCTATTGTCTTTATTGTTGTCGGTCTTTATTACATTTTCAGGATTTACTTATAAAAAAATTTGCAAAATTATTTCGTAGTATGACGAAATATTAATTCTAAATAAATGAAAAATATTAAAGCAAATATATGGTTACCTATTGTATTGTTACCAGTCTGGTACATTATATATCATTTCCTTCAACCAGGAACCGACTGGTTAATTGATTCGGTTTTAGGAATGCCCAAAGGGGCACATCTGACTGAAGCTGTACGTTTCTTTATTTTTGAATTCCCAAAGGTCATGATGTTGCTGACACTCATTATATTCCTGGTTGGAATTATAAGAACATATTTCACCCCTGAACGTACCCGCAAAGCGCTTGAAGGGAAGAAAACATTTACGGGTAATGTTATGGCCGCGATGCTCGGAATTGTCACACCGTTTTGTTCATGTTCGGCTATCCCTTTGTTTCTGGGATTTGTAGAGTCAGGCGTTCCGCTTGGGGTAACATTTTCTTTCCTCATT
>JANYIW010000312.1 GCA_025358645.1 Bacteroidales bacterium | reverse complement strand
TCAGGTTAGTTAGGTTGAAATATAAATCAGGTCATTGTGGTCCTTCTTCGCTACCACTTTCACTAAGGTTTCGGCGGTCAAAAAATAGCTATGGCGGACGATGCTAAAATCAAGACTGTAAGATAGTAAAAAAGGTTGCACCATCTCGTGTATAGAAACCCCGATTAATTAGATGTAAAAGTTAAACACTTTAGGACTCTGCCTGATTAAACGGAGGCAGCAGGCTGTAGGCAGAAGGCGGAAGGGAAGAATCAAATCCCTTATTTATCTGAACTTCTGTGCTTTATGAGACCAGATAACATGGCTAGTATTTCTTTACACTCATTGTTAATATGTTCGAAATCTTGTTTCCCCAGATAACCGATTCTACTGGAAATTATTGATTGGGTAAACAACTCTGCTGTTGATCCTTTTGCTATCCTGAAATGTCTTACTGAAGATTTATCAGAATCAAGCTGGTCTCCTTCACTTATGTTGCTTGAAATACTTACTGATGCTCTTCTCATCTGATCTCTTAAACCCCAATCTTTGTTGAAGGGATCTTTCATGGTGATTTCATAAACTTTTACGGCAAGGTCAACACCCTTTTGCCAGACTTTTAATTCTTCAAAGTGACTCATGATGCAGCGGTTTAGGTTAAACAAAGTTAAGCACAATTTAAAATTACGAAATTTTTATTAATTGGCGGAAGGCTGAGGGCTGTAGGCTCAAGGTTATTCCTACTGCCTACTGCCTACTGCCCCGACGATCCCTCATTCTTCGGGATATCGGGATGTCGTCACTACGTTCCTCCACTTTCAGCCTATTGCCTGGCGCCTTCTGCCTTAATGATACAGTGATTTAGTTAAACAATAATTATTCCAACTGAAAGGCACAAAAAAAGGGAAACAATGTTTTCCCTTCTGCCTACTGCCTTCAGCCTGTTTCCTTCCACCTTCTGTCTGATAATATTTAAATCTTACTAATTAGGAATTGCAAATTTCAGGGGAGTGTTTATCATGGAGCTCAGCATTATGTTTTTTATTTCCTGCAGACTTGTCTGCCGAAGCATTAGCGAAGGCAGATCACGCAGATTTACGCAGATCAAATACTCACTCCTCAAAATTTCATCCTCTGAGCTCTGAGCCCTGCGCTCTATGCCGATTCCTCTTCTCTCACCGCTTATAACCCATCTCATATAACTTCTTCCACTGAGCCCTGCGCTCTGTGCTCTGTGCCGATTACTCCCCTCTCACCGCTTCTTTACTCCCTAACGCCTACCGCCTTCAGCCTACAGCCTAAAAATACACCCCATGTAACTTCCACTGATTCTTCGAATTATATTCAATCGCCGGAAATGGGATTTTTAAGAATCCGAATAAATTAAAAATCGTCTTTAAGGTTTCCGATCTTGTTTCGATACGGGTCAGGTCTACATCAAGAGATAGAAAATACTTACGGGTTCGTTCGAAAGAGGGCAGTGTTTTATTGTTAATTTCCACCGGATTGGAGTACCCTCCAAGCATGCCGTCAGCTCTGTATCCAAAAGCAACATTTAACCATTTTGGAATTTTTGAATCAGGAATAAAAGAATGGACATTTGCAGAAAGCCAGTAAGTCTGCCCGTTATAATCTTTCAGCATTCTCTCTGTTAGACTATTCCCCAGGATATTTGGCCTGTACTGTGCAAACCTGCTTTGATGATATGACAATTTAAGTAAAATCCTTTGTTCATCCCATCCAAGCTGCTGCCCGACAAAAGCAACAGTCCCCAATGTATTTGCAGTAAGATCTCCAAATGAGGCTCCCCATTCTGCTGAGAATCCATCCATCAACTCGACAACTGCAAGGTAAGTGAAGCCGGCAGCTCCTCCGTACCATGCTGCTTTTTCCCCGTTAACACCTGGCAATCTGAGAAGCTTGTAAGTTGATCTGCTTATGTAATATGCAGCCGTTGCGTGTCCTGCCTTGTCCATTTGCAACCATTCCTTATTATCATTAAAAAAGTGGAATGATGACTTTGGATAATCCGCATACCATAAAACTGAAAGTCCGGTCAGAGAAGTGACAGCTGCAACGCTTTCAAAAGCGATCACTCCTTTCAGGAGTTTATGGTTGAAAGGGACTGTGTCAGGAGGCGTTTGGGCAGGTGCGACTGTTGTTAACACTACTGCCAGAAAAAACAGAAACGAATGTTTCAGTATGTTGAATAAATGGTGAATATTAGTAAGTAGCTGGCAGAAGGCAGAAGGAAGTATGCAGTAGGCAGTAGGCAGAAGGCAGAAGGAAGTATGCAGTAGGCAGTAGGCAGTAGGCAGAAGGCAGTAGGCAGAAGGAAAAAAAGTAGGTAGTAGGTAGTTAGAAAGATTCAGGAATTGCAAATTTCTCAGTAGTGTTTACCAGGGAGTTCAGCATTATGTTTTTTATTTCCCGCAGACTTGTCTGCCGAAGCATTAGCAAGGCAGATCACGCAGATTTACACGGATCAAATACTCACTCCTCAAAATTTCATCCTCTGAGCTCTGAGCCCTGCGCTCTGTGCTCTGTGTCGATTACTCCTCTATCACCGCTACTTACTTCTTCACAAAACCGGCACCGTCAATAAACAAAGTATGCCATATATGAAAGTTAATCAGCTTATAAGCAAGTGCGGAATATTTTGGGGAACCGAATATCTTGTCATAGTCGAAATTGAAGTATGGATATTGTCTGTTCCTGATCTCTTTGATTATTTCTTTGGTTTTTTCATTCTGAAGGAGCTCATCATATACTGATACGTTTTTCATAACTTTCTTCCTGTAGATTATGTTCTTTGGAAATTTCTTCTCCATTGCTTTTCTGAAAATATATTTGGTCTTAGCGTTCCTCAGTTTTATTTCAGTATCAAGCCTGATCAGATATTTGAACAATACTGTTTCAGTAAAGGGAAAAACAAGAGAGATCCCATTCTTCTTGGCCAGCTGTGTACGAACATTATTTACACGCCTGTACTCAAGCTCAAATGACAAAAAACGATAGACAGCCTCAAACAAAGTGGTGTTGTACTTTTTCATCATAGAAATCTCAAAATCATCAAGATGATTAAGATCAGGCAGGTTAAAGGCCTCTTTCACTGTATCCCTGACATTTTCACTGGTAAAATAACGGAGTATGAAATTATCGGGAATTGATCTGCTGTTTACATATTGATAAAACTCCCTGTAACGGTTATAAAGCTTTTCCGATCGC
>JANYIW010000303.1 GCA_025358645.1 Bacteroidales bacterium | reverse complement strand
ATGCAGGAAGGCAGTTTCTGCATTAGGGCAACTCTTCTTCATTGCATCTGTATCATGTCCCAGTTGTTTCAGATAGGAGAAGCGGTATAGGGGAGCAAAGTGAGGGATATTGATGATGCCTCTGTCGTTCATTTTCTTTTTGAAATCCTGAATATCGCCTTTTAGTTTGGTATGATCAAGCTGAAACAGGTATAGATGATAGGCACTTTTAATATCTTTTGTATCGAGAGGGCAGGGCAGAATCTCTTCAATTTTAGCAAATCTGCTGTTCAGATATTCAGCATTATTCCTTCTGGTCTTTATTATTCCGGGAAGTCTTTTCAACTGGTTAAGGAGCACAACAGCCTGAATTTCTGTTGAGGAATGGTTTCCGGCCATTGAGAGATGACCTCCTTTACCTTTAAGAGCAACTACATCGTAAAGCCATTTGTCGATCGGATTGGCTATATCAAATCCTCCAAAACGGGCTTTAGGAAAATCTTTTCCATAATCTGAGTTAGTCACCACAATGCCACCTTCGCCGCAAGAGGTTATGTTTTTGACTTCATGAAAGCTGAATGAGCCAAAATCACCTATTGTGCCAACAGCCTTACCTTTGTAGAAACTTCCGAATCCATGAGCAGCGTCTTCCACAACCATAATATCGTGCTCTTTTGCTATTTTCATGATAACTTCCATATCGCATGGATATCCGCCAAGATGAACCGGCATAATAACTTTTGTGCGTTTTGTGATTTTCCTTTTGATGTCTTCCGGACTGATATTCAAAGTAACCGGGTCGACGTCAGCCAACACTACTTTAGCTCCGATCTGTAAAGGATAAGCAATGGTAGAGAGGAAAGTAATTGCCGGCGCTATCACCTCATCTCCCGGCTTCAAACCGGCAAATTTGAGACCCATTTCGAATCCGGCAGTTGCATTGGTTACAAAGCTTGCATGTTTAACATCGAGAAATTTCATAGTTGCCTCTTCAAGCGCTTTGACATTAGATCCCAGGGATAACTTTGTTGCAAAATGACCAGTTTCAAGAAGTTTTTCCAGCTCCGAATTAACTTTTGAAAATTGTTTTTCATAAGCGGAATTATCTTTCCCTTCAGGAATAAGTAATTTGATGATTGAAGTTATATCCTCAATATTCATGGTCTCGCCCACTGCAGCCCATGGTACTTTAGCTTCGCCGGTATCATACCGAAAATCTGATTTTGCTTTTTCCTGTTGTTTCATAATAGATTTAATTTTAAATTATTATTCTTATTTATTAGTTTTGTCTTTAATTTTATACTATTTAATTAGTTGCTTGCTAAGTATTTAGTAATCAGCAAGTTTAATGGCTGTTTCCATATATGCCGACATGTTTTCCTCTGTTATCTGACCCGGGTTCATTTCTCCTGTATTAAAAATATAACCGCCTCCCTGCTTACAAATTCCCATTATCCTTTTTATATCGGCTGCAATTGATTCAGGATTTCCCTGCCAGAGAACACTAATAGGATCAAGATTTCCGCTTATTGGCAGCCGTCCTTTAGTAGCTTGTCTTATCTGACGTATATCAGCTGCAGGACCAATGCTTTCAAAACTCATTCCCATCGGAATGTGGGCAACAACATGATCAGTTTTTATCTCACTGTTATGCAACCATATCATGATATTGAGTTCTTTTTCACAATACGTTATGAGTTCTTTTGTAACCGGTAAAATATGTTCAATATATTGAGGCAATGATACCATTGAACTAAATGCATTGCAATCGCCAAGCCAAATAGCATCTGCCCCGGCCTGCTGCTGAGCCCTGATATAACGCTTATAAAAATCTTTCCAGTAATCCATTGCATCATACAGGAATTGCGGATCAGTAAACATTAGCATCATTGATTCTTCGAGGCTGAAGGTCAGACCAACTGCAGAAAATGGCGCTGCACATGACCCGGTAATCAGGACAGTATCACCGAAGTAGTCCTTAAGCTTTCGGATCGCTTTAAGTTTTTCAGGCATCCTGCCATCTGTCAGGGGATTCATGGTTGGCAAATTATTCAGGGAATTGCGGTTCACAGGGAGATATCCGTAAGTAGCTCTAAGTATATTTTCTTCTCCCTTAACACTTATCCCGACAGGTTCAAATTCAAAACAGTCATCTACCTGTACCCATGCCCAGTCATAATTAAAACGTTCAATCGAAGCTTTATAAACTTCAAATATTTTATCCCCATCCTGGCAAAACTCCTCATAGGAATATTTCCCGTACCACCTGACATCAAATTCCTCGCTGCAGGCAACGACAGGAACCCGCCGCGGGATCTTGTTCTCCCTGATTCTCTGAAAATCTTCAATAACACCACTGTATGCCATATTCTATTCTTATTAGGATTTATAAAGAGTCCCTTGACTTTTAACCATGTGTTCTTAATAATATTGTGATTCTGGTAATCAAATATCAGGCATAAAAATTTCTCCAGAGATCTTTTATTATGTTTAAAAATAGCAGCAGAAAAAATCTGGTAAGAAAAAATAAATTCCTGTCTGTGAACACTTGGGAACTATTGTATGTTTTTACCATTTATTATTGGTTGTATTTTATACCTGTCAGCCGGGTATTTGGAGCTGTCTCAGTTTCATTTAAGTAATTTCAAAAATACATATAACATTAGTGGATTAAAAGTACTTTTCAGTGTATTTATGAAGTTTTTAAACTTCATTTAAAAAGTAAAAAAATTTAAGCTGATCTGATTTAAATTCTCAATATTTGTAAAAGGACATTCAATTCCGTTTTTATTTCTACTATTACAGAAGTTCCCGACTTAACAAAACCTTTGTGACATTAAAATTAAACCGATAAGTTTATTATTTAATATTATGACTATTTTTATACACTCTTAACAGGGTAAATATATAATAATTGTTCCTTATAGCAATAGTTCGTTAAGTTTTAAGCAGCCATAGTGCCATAATATATAAGTTCTTTGAAATGTTTTTGATTCCAGATGAAAAGCGATATGATTGTGGATATCAATAGCTGCAACGCTCGGACAGTACACCGGCCCTGCCTCAGAGGCACCCGCAGTCCCATCCATATTTCCATCATTTTGAAGAAAACTCTGAACTCCGTTTAACAAACCATGTACTATTGGCCTGATCAGGAGTTGGACGATGCCAAAAACACATTGTATATGAGCCTTTCCCGTCACAAAATTCCTCTGTCACTGTTAAGTCAGTTTATGCCAATTCAGTTCTACCAGGTATGTGAAGGGGAAATTACCATTCATCCGAAAGATTTGGTCCATAGCCATATCAGAACTGTTGCCTGAATCTATGCAAGGGCATGCGGACTAACAGGTAATGAAAATCTGAAGGAAGTAAACGGCTTAGAGAATATAAATAACCATGAAAATCTATAAACCATGAATTACAAATTAAGTCAACTGAAATCTGTGCTGTTATTGTGCCTCGTATTTTCAATATTACAGGCTTCAACCAATTATTTGTTTGCCAGTGAATTATCAGAATTTGGATTACATGTGATACCCTACCCCAGGCTGGTAAAGACAAGCGGTTCTGATTTTACTTTTGGGAATGAACTGACAATTGTTCTGGATAAGGATCATTCTGTTTCTGACCAATTTACAGCAGATGAATTGATCCGTGACCTGAAAAACGAATGTAACATCATTGCTAAAATAGGTTCAAAAGGGACATCCCCATCGGTTTTACTTACACGCCATCAGGCTTCGAAACCTTTAAAAAATGAGGGATATCAGATCACTACGGGAGATAAAGAACTGGTTATAATTGCAAATGGAGAAGCCGGCTTGTTTTATGGAACGCAAACATTACTTCAGCTTATTCAACCAGATGACAAAGGCTATAAGGTTCCAGGGTTGACAATAACTGATTGGCCCGATATTCAACAACGTGCAATACACTATGATACTAAACACCACCAGGACAAAGCATCATATGTAAAAGCTTTTATAAAAGACCTTTCAAGGTATAAAGTAAATATGCTGGTATGGGAATGGGAAGACAAATTCGCATATCCCAGTCATCCTGAAATTGGAGCGCCAGGCGCTTTCACACTCAAAGAAATGCAGGAATTTACCAGATATGCAAGGCAATACCACATTCAGATAGTTCCGTTGGTACAGGGATTAGGACATGTAAGTTTCATACTCAAATGGCCACAGTATAAGAATTTAAGGGAAATTGAATCTTCAAACTGGGAGTTCTGCCCTTTAAAGGAAGGAAGTTATGATTTGCTTTTTGATCTGTGGAAAGATGCCATTGATGCTACTCCCGGTTCAACCTATTTTCACATTGGTTCGGATGAAACTTATGAACTGGCAGCTTGTGAAAAATGTAAGGCCAAAGCAGAAGAAATAGGTAAAAGTGGCCTTTACCAGTTGTTCATCAATAAGGCAGCTGAAAACCTTCAGAAAAAAGGCAGAAAAGTAATGGCATGGGAAACTCCGATGGGATGGAAAATGAGTGATTCTCCAGCTAAAGGTATAGAACCGGTTAAAGGATTGGTTTTAACAGAAAGCTACCGTTATGAAACACCAGGATTAACGCATGTCAAAGAAGCAAAAGCGCTGGGTTTTGGAGTATTTGCCTATGATCCTAATCCCGGAGTGGCGCCACTGATGGTACCCTATGCCTTTGAAAAGGGTGAGGGGGGTGAACTCAGGATAGGAAGCCTGGAAAAATCATACCGGTTTATATCACCGGCAGCCAAATCCGGAACATTCGACGGTATGATCTGTACATCCTGGGATGACGATGACCTGCACAACCAGATGTGGATGATGCACTTTATAAATGCAGCTGCATGGTCATGGAACGGCAGCAAACCTTCGCTGGATGAATTCAGGGAATCATTCTTTATAAGTTATTATGGAAGCTCTGTTACCGGCATGGATGAACTTTTTAACCTCCTAAATGAAGGTGCTTACTATTTTGCCGGAACAATGGAGCGCAATGTTTGGCACTACGGAGAAATAGGCCAGACCCATCTTCCCGATCTTCCAAGGGGAGATGCTTTGGAATACGATCCATACTGGAACACTCAGTATAAAGAAAAAGTCAGCCAGTCAAAAGAGATCCTGGCCAAAATGGATAAGGCGCTCACGATCATCGAAAACAACAAAAAAACAGGTGTAAAACATAGTTATGATTTTGAGATTTTCAGAACAAGCGCAGAATTAATAAGACATACCTGCCTTATTTATATTGACCTGTCAAATCTCGAATATGCTATCAGGGAAGCACATGTAAACAGGTTCAAAGATTATAATGTGTCGCTGAATATATTACTTAAAGCGCAGCAAATAGTCGAAAACACTCTGAAGAGGAGAGATGATGTCTTTAACGATCTGGTACTGACATGGGAAGAAACCAGGCTACCCAAAGGTTTTTCGACTATCGACAAACCCTTCTTCTGGCAGCAGGACCGGGCTCGTCATTTTGCATTTCGAAGACCCGATATGACCTTTTTAATTTATGACGAACAGTTGTTGGATATGGAAGGATATCTTGAAAAATTAAAAGCCTATATTGTATATTTTAAAGGAGTAGTTCTGAATTAGTCATAATAATTAAACTGCCTATCCCTTTTGGTCAAGTTCATTTTATGATTTCTTTAAACGGCTGAGGAGGCGTATCTACTGCTTGCTGCATTAGTTGATAAAACAACTTCCCTCTATACGTTGATAGCTTCCTATTAAACCGAAACGCAAATTCATCTAAATAATAAGACAGATATTTTGGAGATATACTCCCCTGGTGAGTTCCATTTATCCATCGTTTTACAAGCGAATCGACCAAATGTACATGCGGTAAGAGTTCATGAGCATCTTTTCCACTTCCGGAAATAACCTTGATTTCATGTTTATATTTCTTGGAATTAGTCAAAAAGCTATATCCTGTCCAGCCATCTGTAATAATTGAACTTCCTGGTTCAATATTCTCTTCGACAAATTGCAAAAGATATTCTCCAGATGATTCAGGTATGCACTTGAACCGAACACGACCTATCTGTTTCCCAATGCATTCAGTAGCTACAACCACCAAAGTCTTTGTTTCAGCACCTCTGCCTTGCTTCCCTGTGCCGATTTCTTTTCCTCCAATAAAAGTTTCATCAACCTCGACTTCTCCTGAAAGTCGATCTCTTTCTGGTCTTACCATTGCTCTACGAAGCTTTTGTAGCCATGACCATGCTGTTTCGTAAGAACCAAAACCAATAAAATCCGTCAAATTATTAGCACTTGTACCTGTCTTTTGTGCTACAACCCACCACATGATGTGAAACCAAAGCAATAACGGTTTTCTTGTACCATGAAAAATCGTACCTCCCGTAACTGATGCTTGATGCCCACAAGAGGAACAATGAATCAATTTATGCTCAGTCAGCCAGTATTTATTATGCTCACTACATTTGGGACACACAAAGCCATTTGGCCATCGTATTTCATATATGTAATTCCAACAGTCATCCTCATTTTTGAATTGTTCAAGGAATTCTTGGAAATGTCTCGGATAGTGCTCAGTAATACTCATGTGCCAAAGTTAACTGTTTTTTACTTGACCGAAAGGGATAGGCAGTATAATTTATTATACCTGAAAAATCAGCTATTATTAACAATTTTATATGCGAAATTAGCATTTTCAATCGATAATATAGCAGAGATCCTCTTTGTCAGCGGTGTGTAACTTTCTCCTGATGGAAGATTAGCTGTCTGTGTGGATACTTATCAATTAATCATTCACACCACGTCAATACTATCCTGATCGATACATCCTAAAGGCAACAAAAGAATACAGCTATCGGTTCATCATCACAATGATTATTTCAGGATGGTTTTAACCACCATCACACTATTAGTACGGGTCGCAGTGTTCAGTTAAAAATAGTTGTTGCCATAGGATACCTGCCTGCCGGTAGGCAGGGTAGGCAGGGGTATTTCCAGACGTGAAAGATGTGATTTTGTAATGCATTAATATTTAGGATTATATAATAATAGAAGAGAATTATAATTAGGTTTTTAGAAAATTATGCATTATATTTGGATCAAACAACGGCGCCAAAAAAAATAGTTTTTAGAGATGTCCATATACTAGATTTGACAAATTGTTAAATTGAAAAAATGCTTTATGCTGTTATGAGTTTGAAAAACCAGCAATCATGGAAAAAAGAGAAATAGTAAAAAGATCACTTGCTTTTAAAGAGATACCCTATGTCCCCTGGCAATTTAAATTTACCGTGGAGGCCAAAGATAAGCTACTTGATTATCTGAATGGAAAGGACATTGAGGATTATCTTCAAAATCATATACTTGAATTGGGAAATGATATCGGTTTCTTTGAATACCTTGGAGATAACCTGTACAAAGATGTTTTCGGTGTAGTATGGGACAGGAGTATTGATAAAGACATCGGTAATGTGAAAGGTATACTTCTGGCAGAACCTACACTCAAAGGATATCATTTTCCTGATCCTTTAGACAATAGATCCTTTGAAGATATTCCCGGCAAAATCTCTTTGTATGGGGACAGGTTCAGGCTTTTTGCCATTGGTTTTTCCTTGTTCGAGAGGGCATGGACCATGCGGGGAATGGAAAATTTGTTAATAGATTTTTGTGTGAATCCAGCTTTTGTCCATGAATTAATGAATGCCATAACCGATTATAATATTGCTCAGATAGAAAAAGCGTCTACATACGACATTGATGCGATAGAATTGGGAGACGACTGGGGCCAGCAAAGAGGATTAATTATGGGATACGAATTCTGGAAAGAATTCATTTATCCCTATTTAAAAAAGACATATAAAGCAATAAAAGATAGGGGTAAATTCGTATTTATCCATTCCTGCGGGGATGTAGATGAACTCTTCGATGATCTGGTTGGTATCGGGGTTGATTGCTTCAATCCGTTTCAGCCCGAAGTGATGGACGTAAAGTCTCTTCTGACGCAGTACCATAAGCGACTTTCCTTTTGGGGAGGATTATCTATTCAGAAAACATTGCCATACGGTACGGTCAATGATGTGATCAATGAATCCGGTTCCCTTTTGAAAGCTGGCAAAAAGGGTGGTTATATCTTCTCACCTTCACATGCTGTTGAGGGGGATACTTCCATTAATAACATCATTGCCTTTATTGAAGCAGCTAAAAATCAACCAAAGCAATAGCAAAATAACCAACACAAGGTGGATGGATGAAAGTGAATAATTTACCCATCAGAACAGGAACACTGACTTGGGAAGCCACTGAATAATTTAATTAAACAATAGACAGACATTTGCATGCTAATAAATCTAAATAAATATGAGAAAACGTTCTTTATTTATATTCTTACTATGTAATGTTTTAATTTCATGAAGTGGAAAAGAGGCGCATGAACCATTACCTCATGTAAACATGGTCGATTCGCTAGTAAAAAGATGGTTAAATGGAACTCATCAGGGGAACATTTCTCCAAAACATTTGTCATATTATTTAGATGAATTTGCGTTTCGATTTAAAAGAAAATTATCAACACACAAAACCCAAATGAAGAAATCAGGGAATTTTTTAATGATCTTTTTGGTTCTTTCAGTAATGACTATTGCCATATCGGCACAACAAACAATTACTGTGAGGTTCAAAGAAACTGACGAGGTTTTAACAAACCCGGGAATCGGTTTTATGACCTTTCAACGGTTTAACGGTGATGACTTAAATGAAGGTATTCGCTGGACGGAAGGTAAACCCATAGAGTACCAGAAATTTGATGGAAATCTGGAAAACAAAGATCATCCAATGACTTCAATAGCTTATTTCAGGATTTATTGGAGATATTTAGAACCGGAAATGGGCAAATATAACTGGCCTATGATTGATGAGGCATTGAAAACAGCTCATGAACGGCGCCAGACACTTTTATTGCGTGTTGCGTGCTATGGAGGAGGCCCTGAGGATGTTCCTGAATGGTATCGTTCCATGGTAGGAGGATCCGACTTATGGCAAGCAAAGTGGAGGGTTGATGCAAATGACCAGCGCTATGCAGAATACTTTGGTAAATTCATAACTGCATTAGGCAAACGTTATGATGGACATCCTGACCTTGAAGCAGTTGATCTTGCAATTGTAGGATTCTGGGGAGAAGGTGCAGGAGCTGATATGCTTACACAAAAAACAATGGAATCGTTGGTAAACGCATATACCGATAATTTTAAAAAGACCCCGCTGATTATGCTTCTGACAGATGAGAAAACAAATAAATACGGCCTTTCCCAGGCAAATGTAGGCTGGAGGATTGATTGTCTTGGTGATCTCGCTTTTCCGCATGATTATCCGGTTAAACATAAAGGCAATCCTGGCTGGGGACATATGGAAAATATATACCCTCAGAGGATTATCAATTTGGGAATGAAAGATGCCTGGGAAAAGGCGCCTGTAAGTCTTGAAATTTGTCATACTCTTAAACAATGGAAAGAAGAAAGGGGATACAACATTGATGATGTAAATTACATCATTGATGAATCATTAAAATGGCACATATCCTCTTTCAATGCCAAATCTTCCGGTGTGCCGGAAGAATGGCAGCCGCTTATCGACCGGTGGCTCAAAAAGATGGGCTATCGTTTTGTATTGCGCAGTTTTTCTTATCCTGCATTCGTAGCTCCTGATGAGAAACTTGACTTTAAATCATGGTGGGACAACAAGGGTGTTGCACCGATTTACAAAAAGTTTCTTTTGGCAATCAGGCTTACCAATGAAAAAAGATCCGAGGTTATGATTACTGATGCTATTATTACTACCTGGCTTCCTGGTGACAACCTTTATGATGATGCAGTATTTGTTCCACTTGATATGCCAGCGGGTATTTATGAACTGCAAATCGGTATTGTTGACCGTCAATCGCATGAACCCAAAGTAAACCTTGCTATTGAAGGAAGAGACACTGAAGGTTGGTATCCTGTTGGGAAAATAGAAATCAAGTGACAATAAATTATAGATAGAAACTGTTTATGGGCGCTTGACCTGGTTGATGGGAAAGGAAAACTTAACCATTAATATTATTGCTATGAAAAACATTATTTGCTTTTTTATATTAACGAGTTGTGTTTTCGGTTATACTGAAAAGGATTTAATTAGCTCAGAAGTATTTGTCACACCTAAACCAGCGCTGGACCAGAGACTATTAATGTTGCCCATGCCTGATTCAAATGACCTTTCCTTAAAAACTGTTGCGTCTTTATGCAGGCAAAATATCTCTATGCTTCTTTATCTGAAAAAGATAAGCGAATTGTTACAGTCGGCATGCCGTTAAGAACTGCCGGCATGAGTTATTTAATTTACCGTGAATTAATGTACCCACTGGATAAATGGACCTACGAAATTGTAAAGACAAGGAATAAATTTGCGCGAAGGCACTCTTTAAAACAGCGCGATTTCAATCTTAAATGGAAGGATTATTCTAAATGATCATTACCTTAATACCCACATTTTATAATTTCTTTAATCTACCTGACAATGAGAGATTTTTTTAAAATAATCGTTTTTTTTGGTGTTGTTGTCTTTATGTTAAATGGATGTAAAGCCACCAAGCCTTCGCTTCCTGACCGCCCGGGTAAGATCGTTCGCGTTACTACGGTGGAGGAGCTACAGCAGGCAGTTCTCGATGCGGATTCTAACGAAACCGTATTAATTGCAGACGGTACTTACCCCTTGACACGATCTCTTTGGATTGAGAACAAATCCCATTTCACGTTACGGGGTGCCTCGGCAGACGCTGCAAAGGTCGTTCTGCATGGAGGTGGTTGGGAAGGCGGTGATCCCACCGATGTGCTCGTCATCCGTAGTTCTGACGATATCACCATCGCTGAC
>JANYIW010000301.1 GCA_025358645.1 Bacteroidales bacterium | reverse complement strand
TAATATTAAAGATAAAAGACAAAAGCCCCCCCTGCCTACCGGCAGGCAGGCATTTGGGGGGTTGGGGGGTGCAAACCGGAGAATTAAGAAAGTAGACAATAAGTAATCGAAATGGCAAATTTTAAAGAAGACCTTGAACGGGTAAAAGCATTTATTTTTGATATTGACGGAGTATTATCACAACAGACAATAACCCTGAATTCTTTTGGCGTACCAAACAGAACTGTCAATCTTCGCGATGGTTATGCTCTTCAGCTTGCTGTGAAAAAAGGTTATCATATCGGAATTATTTCGGGAAGCAGTTCAAAGGAGTATCAAAAGAGATTAAAAATACTGGGCATAACTGATATCTACCTTAAAAGCCGCAATAAACTGGATGATTTTAATACTTTTCTTAAAAAACATAACCTGAATAAATCTGACGTATTGTTCATGGGGGATGATATTCCTGATTTTGAAGTAATGAAAGCAGTTGGTATCCCGGTTTGTCCCTCCGATGCAGACAGTGAAATCAAACAGATATCTTTTTATATCTCTGATAAAAAAGGCGGCGATGGATGTGTACGAGACGTAATAGAACAAGTGTTACGGTTACATAATAACTGGATGGATTCAGACGCATTTACATGGTAAATTATGAAAGCATTTCTTAATCTGATCAGATGGCAAAACCTACTCATGGTTATCCTTACAATGTTACTGATGAGATATGCAGTCCTGGCTCCTTTAATCAGCAGGATCGGAGTAATATTAATTAAGGGCAGTGGTGAAGAAATCCCCATGTCGCTCCAATTTCCCTGGTATGACTTTGTTTTACTGGTTGCTGCTACAGTCTTTATCGCAGCCGGCGGATACGTCATTAACGATTATTTTGACATTAAAACAGACCTGATAAACAAAGGGAAAGTAATAGTCGGTACAAAAATCCCCCGACGTCGGGCAATGATGTGGCATAATATTTTTAATATAGCAGGGGTGTCGATAGGTTTTTATATTTCCTATATAGCAGGGTATATATGGTTAGGAACATTATTTCTGGTAGTTTCAGGGTTACTTTACTTTTATTCTGCAAGTTACAAAAGACAGTTTCTGATAGGGAATATTGTTGTAGCGGTTATTACTGCAATGGTCCCATTGCTGGTAGTTTTTTTTGAATGGCCGGCATTATATAAATACTACACATTAAATGCAATTTCGCTTCCCAAAATTAACTTTATTGTCTATTGGGTTGGAGGATTCGCCCTTTTCGCATTTTTGACCAATCTCATACGAGAGATAATTAAGGACATAGAAGACTTTGAAGGAGATGTAGCTTATGGAAGAAATACTATACCGGTTGTAATAGGGATACTTTCTGCAAAAATAGTTTCATTATGTCTCATCATTATTACTATAATTCTGCTTTACCTTACCTGGCACTTTTTTATTAATGATAACATAACACTTATTTACCTCACAGTTGCAATTGTTATTCCTCTTTTATATGTCATTTACAAATTGGTCATAAGCAAAGATCGAAAGCAGCTTCATTACGCGAGCAGCTTAATGAAAATAGTAATGATTACCGGTGTACTTTACTCTGTCGTAGTAAAAGTAATACTGACCTGGAACCTCTTCTGATGATAATTGACAAGCTCAATGCCTTTAATATAATTCTTGCTTCCCGATCACCGCGAAGGCAGCAACTGCTTCGTGAACTGGGACTTAAATTTGATGTTGTAATTAAGGATTATGACGAGACTTATCCGGAAGGACTTATCGGGGAAGAGATTGCAAAGTATATAGCATTTAAAAAGGCAGCTTCTTTTAAAAACGAAATATCAGATAATGAAATAGTTATAGCTGCTGATACAATTGTATGGTGTAACAATAAGGTACTTGGGAAACCTGTTAATCAGGAAGATTCATTTGCAATTCTAAAAGAGATATCCGGAAATACTCATGAAGTTATTACTGGTGTTTCTCTTCGTTCTAAATCTAAGGAGTTAACCTTTTCTGACTCAACAAAAGTTACATTTGAAACTTTCACAGATGAGGAAATCTATTACTATATCAATAAATTTAAGCCTTATGATAAAGCCGGAGCTTATGGAATACAGGAATGGATAGGCATTATTGCCTGTAGCCATATTGATGGATCGTACTTCAATGTGGTCGGGTTGCCTGTGCAACGACTTTATAAAGAACTTCAACGATTCATTTTAGGATAAGACAAAAGTAAAAATGCAGCCTGCCTACCGGCAGGCAGGCATTTGGCGGGTTGGGGGGTAAAAAGACAAAAGTATAAAGTAACAAGACAACAAGACAACAATATGAGAAATAAACTACTGACTACCTGGCTTCTACTGACAATTCTTCTGACACCTGCTTTAAGAGCCGATGAGGGTATGTGGATACCAATTCTGATTGAAAAGTATAATATTAAACTGATGCAGGCCAAAGGTTTTAAGCTGTCAGCCGATGATATTTATAGCGTAAACAAAGCCTGCATGAAAGATGCAGTAGTCCTGTTTGGTGGCGGATGTACCGGAGAAGTTATTTCGCCCGATGGATTACTTATTACGAATCACCACTGTGGTTATGGACAGATCCAGAAGCACTCAACTCTTGCTCATGATTACCTTACAAACGGTTTCTGGGCTATGTCGAAAGCGGAAGAATTAGCAAACCCTGGTCTCTCTGTTACCTTTCTTAAAAGAATGGAAGATGTAACAGAAAAAGTAATGATGGGCGTAACTCTTGACATAGACGACACAGAGCGAGATAAATTAATAAGATCTAATATCTCCTCAATTACAAAAAGCGCCACAGAAGGCACTGGTTATTCTGCTTCAGTTCGACCCTTTTACATGGGCAAACAATACTTTCTGTTTGTTAATGAATCTTTCAGAGATATTCGTCTTGTCGGGGCTCCTCCTTCAGCTATCGGGAAATTTGGTGGCGAAACTGACAATTGGATCTGGCCACGCCATACTGGTGACTTTTCACTTTTCAGGATTTATGCTGACAAAAACAATAAACCTGCTGATTTCTCAAAAGACAATATTCCTTATAAACCCCTGTATCATTTTCCCATTTCATTAAAGGGTTTAAAAGAGGGAGATTTCACTATGGTTTTTGGTTACCCGGGAACGACTTCAGAATATGTTCCTTCCTATCACATTGATATGATTAAGAATTACATCAATCCTAAGATGATAGGAATAAGAACAAAAAAGATTGATATTATGGAGGCTGCAATGAATACTGATCCGCTGATAAGAATCCAGTATTCTTCAAAGAAGTCCGGGTTAGCTAACTCCTGGAAGAAATGGATAGGGGAGAACCTTGGGTTGGAAAAAATGGGTACAATTGCAAAAAAAGAAGAATTTGAAATTAAGTTTACGGAATGGATTAATTCAGATAATACCCGTAAGATCAGGTATGGAAAGCTGCTTCCAAAATATAAGCTACTTTATGCAGGATTACGAGAATACAGTTTCGTCAATAGTTATACAAACGAGGTTTTCTTTAATAACGGAGCTGAGGCTATAGGGTTTGCAAGAAATATTAAAGCTTTGGCAGAACTTATCAAAAATAAAGGGGATAATGATCAGATAAACGCTATGAAAATCAATCTGATAGAATCCGGAAGAAACTTTTTTCAGAACTACAATCAGGCAATAGATAAGAAACTCTTCGTAACATTGTTGTCACTATATGGTGAAAGCCTGGACCTTAAATGGCAGGCACCTGAATATTTAAGACTTAAAAATTCATGCAAAGGAAATTTTTCTTCCATTGCAGATAAAATCTATGGTAAGTCTGTCTTCACCGACGAAATCAGATTCAAGACCTTTGTTACAAACTTTAATTCTGCCAGTGTAGTTAAGTTGAATAAGGACCCGTTTTACTTACTTGCACTGAATGTGACTGATTTTCTGGCTTCTGATGTCAAACCGGAACTGGAACATCTTAATGGTGAAATACAGAATCTTAACAGGGATTATATGTCAGGACTGATGGAATATGAAAAGGAGCGGGTATTCTATCCTGATGCCAATTTAACACTTCGAGTCACTTATGGAACAATTAAAGGTTATTTTTCAAAAGATGCTGTGTATTTTACTTATTATACCACCCTTAAGGGGATAATGGAAAAAGATAAACCTGAGATATATGACTATAATGTTCCTGAAAAGCTGCGTCAACTGTATAAAACAAAAGATTATGGCCGATATACACAGGATGGTGAAGTGCCAGTCTGTTTTATAGCTGATAATCATACAACAGGGGGTAATTCCGGAAGTCCGGTCATAAACGCCGAAGGCCAACTGATAGGAGTTAATTTCGACAGGGCCTGGGAAGGTGTTGCCAGCGACCTTTCATATAATCCTGAACAAAGCCGGAATATCAGCCTCGATATCAGATATGCATTGTTTATAATTGACAAATTTGCAGGAGCAGGGTATCTGTTGAAGGAGATGACTATTATAGAATAAAATTGACCCCAAAACTTCTATAAACTAGAACCGGATCGTATATTTTACTTTTATGCGAGCTTCATAGACTTCAGGCCTGAAACGGTCAAGAGGATCGATAATAGGGGAATTAAAAGTGAAAAATATTTCTTTTCCGGGCTTTATTATCCATTGAAATCGCGATTGCCACCCAATTGTTTTAGTCTGGTTTTCATATTGTGCAAAATTGTACCACGACAAATTCGGACTGAAAAGAAAATTAAGATTAAACCGATAGATTTGTGTTATAAAATTACCATCTGGCAGGTATACCCATCTCCTGTCAGATTCCATGCCAATATAAACCGGGACCAATATTTTATAACCGAACTGCATAAGCCAGTCAGTACGTTTTCCGGAATAGAATTTACCTAAGTTAATTTTGGATGCCACCCATAGATTTCTGCGCTTTGCAGAGGTAAAAATCAGGGAATGCCTCCAGAAATGATATTCAGCTGCAGGTATTATAAAATTTCCGAAAATATTAAAATCCTTTTCAAGGGCTTCAACCTGATATTGAGATAATAATGAAATAAGGTCTCCGCTTAAAAATATTATATCAGATAGATTAAAATCAATCTGGGCAGTTTGCAAACCTCCGTTCTTCAAATCTGAAATGAAAACGTATTTAATACCTGATTTAATCTGCAAAACCGGTGAGTTTTTTGGCCTTGGACCCAAGCCGATACCTCCATAAAAATCACGTATGTTTTTTCGGGGAATGAAACCAAGCCCCGGAGTGAAATTTTCACCTATCTGCATATAACCAACTCTGAAATTAAAAAAGTCATTCGGGTAATTTATCTCACTTCCAATTGAGACATCATTGCCTGATAGATTATATGTGAAGGATTTTAATCCGTAAAGGTTATATGTAATGTTTTTATTGCCTGCTATTTGTGAATTTGCGAGTTTTAAGTCTATACCTGCCAGGGAGTTGTTGAGATCAGAAAAAGCATTCCCATTTGTTCCTATTAATCCTATAGATGATTGCTTTCCAAAATTTCTTGATATTCTGCCTACAGTGTAACCTGGATTACCCAATTGATTATTATCCTTTATATGTAGAATTCCAAGATTCCAGTTACCGATTTTTCCAGTAAACTTGCCTCCATATTTAACAGAAACCGGATTCCCATCAGCAGACAACCCGATTCGTCTGGAGAAAAAAGGGATCATCTGAGTACTTTGAGGATTATCACTATCCCCGTTAATTCCAAAAGTAAAAAAGTTTGCACCGTCAAGAAAGAAATCCCTCTTTTCAGGAAAAAAAAGACTGAATCGTGTAAGATTTATCTGCTTCTCATCTACTTCAGTCTGAGCAAAGTCGGTATTTATCGTGACAGCTGCTTTAAGAGAAGGTGTAATGTGATAAAAAGCATCCAGACCTCCGTCAAGAACTGGTTTTGGGCCTATATCCGGTTTTTTACTGATACCGCTTGTCAGGTAAGGTATTATATCGAGACCTATTCCCTGCGTAATATCAGTAAGTCCGGTAAGTCGTCCTGCATCGGAAATTTGAAATTTGTTTGCATTCAGTGATGTTGCAGGCCAGTATGATGCCTCAGATTTTCGCTTAATATGTCTTATAAGTTTAAGTCCCCAGGTACTATTCCCTTTTTTAAATCCAAGAGTCTTAAAGGGAATAATTAATTCCGCATCCCATCCGTTTTCAGTGATCTTTGCCTTTCCATCCCAGATCCCATCCCACGATTTATTAAAATCTTTACCATTCTCATTAACTAGTGCGTCTCCTATACTTCCCCTGGGGCCAATCTGAAACCAGTACCCACTTCGTCCGTCAAGATAAGTATCGAGGATTACCTGAACTCTGTCATCCTCAGCCAGACTAACATCACGGGCTAATTCTTTAGCAGTAATCTTTTTTGGATTGTCGAAGCAATGGATCCCCACATAAAGGTTGTTATGATCATATAAGAAGTAAAATTCGGTTTTCTCCGAAACAGGTTCCCCGGGATTTGGTTCTCTCTGATATAATTCATTTATCACGGATGCATTTCTCCAGACATCATCATTGACTGATCCATCGATGACAGGAGGTGTCGGGGTAAAAACAGCTTTAATTTCAGGCTGAGAGAAAAGTGTGGTAACAGAGGCTAAACATAAGCAGACATTAACCAGAAGAAATCGGATCATATTATTTAATTGAGGTGCCAAAATTACTAATTTTCATCTTCTTTTAAATCATTCTTTAAGAAAAGTCAAAGATGGGAGCGACTTAAAACCAGGTATCGCTAAAAAATATTAACTTTCACAAAATATGTCGTGAAATGAAGATAGTTGCCGATGATAAAATTCCTTTTCTAAAGGGAGCGCTCGAACCTTATGCAGAAGTAATCTATGTTCCGGGGAAACAGATTAACAAGCAAATAATCATGGATTCTGATGCTCTGCTGATCCGAACAAGAACGAAATGCACGGAGAATCTGTTAGAAGGAACAAACGTCAGATTTATCGGAACCGCGACGATCGGGTTTGATCATATTGATACACATTACTGTAATAAAAACAAGATCATTTGGACTAATGCTCCGGGATGTAATTCCTTATCAGTTCAGCAATATATTGCGGCAGCTCTGCTGAAGATCTCTTTTGAAAAAAACTTTAATCTGAAAGGCAAAACATTAGGAATAATTGGTGTTGGAAATGTAGGGTCAAAAGTTGAAAGGTTTGCACGGGCAATAGGGATGAATGTCCTTCTTAACGATCCTCCCAGGGAAAGACGGGAGGGTAAGAATTTTCACAGCCTTAATGAAGTGTTAGCAGAATCTGATATTGTGACAGTTCATGTACCTTTAAATGTTGTGGGGAAAGATTATACTTATCATCTTTTTAATGACGAGAGTTTTAAAAAGATTAAGAATGGAGCATGGTTCTTCAATTCCTCACGAGGTGAAGTGACAGATACATCTGCACTTAATAAAGTACTTCATTCCGGTAAACTGAGTGGCGCTGTAATCGATGTCTGGGAAAATGAACCGGATATTGATCCCGAACTTATGCAACAGGCTTTTATTGCAACTCCGCATATTGCAGGTTATTCAACAGATGGAAAAGCAAATGGAACAGCAATGGTTGTTAATTCCTTAATTAAACATTTTAATCTCCCTTCAAAACCCTTTTACCCTGATAATGTGCCACTTCCTGTCTCCCCTTATATATCAATTGATTTTGGGGATAAATCTGAAGAGGAGGTAATCAGGGAAGCTGTAATTCATACTTATCGTATCGATGAAGATAATATGAGGCTCCGCCTGTCACCTTCTGATTTTGAAAAACTGAGAGGTGATTATCCTCTCAGAAGGGAGTTTACTTCCTTCACAGTTGCCTTAAAAGGAGGAACAGAAAACGCCCGGCAGATACTTGAAACTATTGGCTTCAGAATTAAAGTCTGATTGTTCTCCGGTTTGCGGCTCGCGGCCATCCTTCGCCAAGGCTTTGGTGGCAAAGCATGCGGTTACTTAAACCGGAACCTGTTCCCTGGCTATGGCAAACTCTTTCACCTGGAAAACAAACGCCTGAAGTCGGGTGTCTAATGACACTGAATCCTGACCATCATAAGCGATATTAATAAAAGGTATATTGTTATGGTCTTTCCTGAAAGTATCACTGACTGAAGCAACAACTGTTCCCGGCATGCACGTGAATGGCATAATTGCAGCAATACCCGATATGCCTCGTTTTGTCAGCGCTACGGAAGTACCAATGGAAACAGCAGGATCCCCATCATAAAATTGATTCACATATTTATTGCATAAACTAAGCATATCGTGAAGCGATACGTCTTTTTCATGATCAGTAAATTTTTTAATACCACGCAGGAGTGAAGCTGCAATTAATTCCTGACCTAAACCCTGAATTTTTGATTTAACAATACCTTTTTTATCATTCTTCCACCTGCTGTCGCGGGTGAAACGGTAAGTAGAATAAGTTATCCATTCAGAAAACGGAGCAACAATCACTTCAACTCCAAGGTCTTCCAGCCTTTGTGAAATATTGCCATTGCAGGCTGAATTATCTCGCATGAATATCTCCCCGATAATAGAGACAACTGGTTTTTTCCGGGTTTTATCAACCTTTATTCCCATGAAATCTGAAGCTATTCCCACCAGAGTTTTATGTAGGTTTCCTGATCCGTTTTCGATACATTTTTCAAGTCGCATCAACGAATCGTCATAAAGTCTGTCTGAATCTCCTTTATTTATCTCGTATGGACGAGTTTCCCTGTGAATTTTATGGAGATAGTCGGCAACCACAAATCCTTTCCATGCATTGATTCTGAATTTTTGCCCATGTTCACCTGCAACATCCTGATATGATGTATCATTTGAGGGCGTAATAAGTTCAGCGTCTTGAAATCCAAGTCTGTCAAATAGTATCCTGTGAAATTGGTTATACTGACCAAACCGGCATGGACCATTATGATCGGGCATAAAGAAGCTCATTTTTGAAGGATCAGCACCGGGCTCCATTAGCTTTTTTAGAAAGCTGCCTGTTGTGCAGATCATTGGAAAGCACTCTTTTGATGATGTGTATTTTCTTCCCAGAGCCAGCTCTTCTCCTGTTTGTTTTGGGAGCACCTCGGAAGCGATACCGCAACTTCTGGCAGCAGCTGCAATCATATATGCTCCATCATTCATATATGGAAAATACATTACCCTGTCTTTTTGAGGTGAGGCCCGACCTGGACGTGGTCTGAAGATTGTCACCTCTTTCTTCTCATTTTTTTCTGAGCCGCTCAGACTGTCGAGAAAAGCTTCGATACGGGTAATCATTCCGGCATCGGCTGAGTGTTCATCAATTTCCAGATGGAGAAATGGTTTGCCTTTTAATTCTTCTGTGACATAATGCCAGATAAATGAGTCGGGGCCGCAACGGAAATTACTGATATATACCGCGTGGAGTTTATCACTTTTTGCCACCAATTGAGCTGCGGCAATAAGCTTTTGTCCATTTGGCCAGTACATATTTCTGTAGTTTGCAAGTATATTGTATGGAGATAAATCAAGCATATCCAGAGGGATCGGCATAACATTCTGATTTATAAGCTTTTCTACAAGACCCAGATTGAGATGCTGATCTGCGCTGTTATATGGTCTTCCTAATAGTACGACCGGGCGACAGTTTTTTGGAATTGAATCAAGCACCTCTTTGCCATAATCTATAAGTCGTTTTTCGAATAATGCTTGTACCTCATCCGCTTTATAAACTGCTTGCCTGATTTCTGTCTTATCTATACCAAATTTCTCATTGAAATATTCAGTCATCTCGACCATAAGGGCTTTCTCGAAAAATCTGAAATGCAGAGTCGGTATCAGAAGTTTTGATTCATCTACTTTTCCCCGTAGTGCTGCCCTTATCATGAAAGGATATGTTTGTATCCAGGGACAATTGCAGTTCATTGTTTTATTTCCTTCTTTTTGCTTCCCATTTACAATGAAAGGAAGAAAAATATAGTCAACCCCTTTCTCCATAAGATCAATAACATGACCATGCATCAACTCAACCGGAAGGCAGGTTTCGGCTGTAATATTTTCAATTGATTTTGTCACCAGGGATTTATCTGATTCTTTGGAAATTACTACGGTAAATCCAAGTTGTTCAAAGAAAGTCCTCCAGAAAGGGAATTGCTGATAAAATACCATCAGGGCTCTTGGAATCCCTATGGAAGTTGATTTCCGTGAATCTTTTTCCACGAAACCTTCCATAAGCATTTCAGTCCTTTTTGTGAAAAGATTTGGTATATTATTATTCAACTTTTTTCTGTCTTCAGTCTCATACTTCTCACATCGTCCGCCATAGTAAAGAGATTTATCTTCTCCGTCTATTTTTACCCGTCTGATTTCACAATGATTGGTGCATCCCTGACAAACAAATCTGGTGACTTTATAGGAAGCATTTCGCACACCAAAACCTTTGAACCTGGTTTTCTTACCCTCTGCCATCGATCTTTTTGCGAGGATAGCGGCTCCAATAGCCCCCGTCACATCAAAATGAGGAGGAATTATAATACTTTTTCCAAGTACCTGTTCGAAGGCAGCAACTACTGCTTTATTGTTTGTAACGCCGCCCTGAAAGAAAATTTTGTTACCTATCCGCCTGTCGCCGACCACTTTTTGAAGATAATTATAGACAATAGAATAGGCAAGTCCCCCGACAAGGTTTTCGTTTCTCGCTCCCTTTTGCATAAATGAATTAAGATCCGATTCCATAAATACAGTGCAACGGTCACCCAGTTTCACGGGAAATTCGGATTTGAGCGCCATAGAACCGAATTCCTCAACGATATTTATATTCAGTTTTTCGGCCTGTTCCTCAAGAAATGAACCCGTACCAGCAGCACATACTTTATTCATTTCAAAATCAACCACAACACCATTTTCAATGCATATATATTTGGAATCCTGTCCACCAATTTCGAATATGGTATCAACTGTCTTATCATAGTCTATAGCTGCGGTAGCCTGGGCTGTGATTTCATTGACAATAATGTCGGCACCGATAAAATCACCGGTAAGATAACGACCAGAGCCTGTTGTCCCTGCCCCGATAACTATAATATTTTCACCAACCTCATCAAATATTTCTGTCATTCCAATCTTGATGGCTTCAATGGGTTTCCCTGCTGTTGGCAGATACCGTCTGGCAATAACCCTGTGTTTATCATCTATCAGAACTACGTTTGTACTGAGAGAGCCGATGTCAAGTCCAAGGTATACGCCTATTTTGTCTGTCCCCTTTTTAAAGTAATGAACAACCTTTCTGTATTCCGCCAACGATTCCATAAGAGGAGGCAGGCTCACAAATTCTGTTGCAGTGCCGGCAAGATATTCCTCAAGTTTTGAAAGTCCTGAGAAATAATCCATATTGAGTTCATTTGCACGCGCATAATAGACAGCGCCTATTGCTCCCATAGCTGAATGATGCGGAGAGATAATAAGTTCACCGTCAGTGAGGTGCAGGGTTTCTCTAAAAGCCCTGATCATACCAATATTTGCTGCAACGCCTCCCGAAAAGACGACAGGTTTTATGATTTCTTTACTTCTGGCGACGTTACTGCGAAAATTTCTGGCAAGTGCAAAACATAAACCGGCTATGATATCATGAAGTGGAGTTGCTATTTGCTGGTGATGGATCATATCGCTTTTAGCAAAAACACTGCAACGACCTGCTATCCTCGGCGGATCAACTGATTTTAAAGCCATTAATCCAAATTCATTTTCAATAGGAACGCCTATTCTTCTGGCTTGCTGGTCGAGAAATGAACCTGTTCCGGCAGCACATATACTGTTCATTTCAAAATCGACAAGTCTGGAGAGTCCGTTTTCAGGATTTTTCTCCAGAATAATAAGTTTAGAATCTTCTCCACCTATCTCAATTACTGTTCTTGCCTCCGGATATAATATTCCTGTGGAAGTTGCCTGGGCAATTATTTCATTGACAAAAATGCCTCCAATAAGCCTTGTGGCAAGCTTTCCTCCCGTACCTGTAACGGCGATACCTTTTATTGTTTTTGACGCGTATTTTTCCAGGACAAAAGATAATCTGTCCTTCAGGACATTAAAGGGCCTGCCATGAACATAATCATAATATTCTTCAACAATTGTGTTGTTCTCATCTATAACAGCTGTATTCAGTGAGACGGATCCAATATCAAACCCCAAAAAAAAATTAGATTCAGATAATCCGGTTGAGGAAGTTTTGGCCGACATAAAGAGAGGGATTGATCAGGTTAAAAATAAATTTTTGGGAACAAAATATCTTAGTTTCAAATATATTATATTCCATTTTAAGAATCAATCTAAATAAATGCTTTTATGATAATTATCACTTTTTAAAATAGCATAACAGGTTAATTGTCAAGTATATCGAAATTTCAAATATTCTAACTATTGAATATTGAGTCCACTCCAAAAAGGGAGTTTATTTTGATTTTTAGTTTTTTTTACCCTTAACCCTAAAGGGAAAAAGCTAAATATCAAAAACTTACAAAAGTCCCCTTTAGGGGTCCCGATAGCTTTTTTACACCCAATTCTCCTGAAGTACTTCTCCATTGATCCCGACAATCATTTTCTTTACCGGAACTTTTCTGGAAGCGCTCCCCAGGGCTGTTTTTACCATATTCAAAAGTCCACCACAACAAGGGACTTCCATCATCATAACAGTTATTGTATTCACTTTAGCAGTGTCAATCATAGCAGTCAGTTTCTCAATATATGAATTGGTTTCCTGATCAAGTTTCGGACAAGCAATTGCAAGTGATTTGCCTTTTAAATGTTTATTATGAAAATCACCCATAGAGAATGCCACACAGTCTGCTGCAAGTAACAAGTCAGCGCTTTTGAAATACGGGGCCTCCGGATTAACTAAATGCATCTGTACCGGCCATTGTCTGAGTTCCGATGGCTGATCTAAAATTGTAACAGTGTCATTCTGCATAGAAGCCTTCTCAATTGTTATCGCACCCTCCGGGCAATGGCCTATGCAGGCGCCTAGTCCGTCACACATCAGTTCGTTTACAAGTCTTGCTTTGCCATCTATTATCTGTAATGCACCTTCGTGGCAATTTGGTACACACTGGCCGCAACCATTACACAGATCTTCATCAATTTTTAAAATATCCCTATTCATATCGTATATTTTTTAATTTTCTCCTGCAAAGGTTAAAAGATGCAATGAGAAAATTTGTAACCTATGTTACAAATGAGAAGAGATAATTAAAACTTCAGCGAACTATCATTGGCCATATTAATTAACCCTACATACATCATTTTAGCCACATCCTCCATAATGTCAATTGTAACTGCATCCGGATCATCTCCCGGGAGATGATAATAGACTTTCTTATAACTATCTGTGGTTCCTATTGACATAGTCCGGTAACCTGCCATACTGAAGACAACGCCATCGCTTCTTGGCCTGCCATAATACTCTCCGGGAGCAGGCGCTGATGTATGCATGTTCCTGTGAATGTATCGGGTATTTGCCTGTACAAAATAGTTCAGCAGGTCTTTGTAAGTACTTTCTGCATTTACCGCAAGCCCGGTGCCGTTTCCAACCATATCAAGATTAACATAAGTTATGGTTTTGTCTTTGGTAAAAACTGGTTTGCTGACATAAAGTTTGCTCCCCAGTAAACCATTCTCTTCACCACCAAGACAAAGGAACATTACACTTCTTTTCAATCTTATTCCTGACTCTGACATTGCCTTGGCAGCGCCCATAATATCGACTATTCCGCTTGCATTATCGAGAGCTCCGTTTACAACTTTACCTGCTTTGCCAACTGCATCAAGGTGGCCACCTACAATAATAACTTCGTTTTTAAGAACCGGATCACTGCCTTCAATAATTCCTATTACATTGCACCCTTT
>JANYIW010000290.1 GCA_025358645.1 Bacteroidales bacterium | reverse complement strand
TGTCAGGTTTAATAATTTTGAATTTCCAAGTTCCTATTTTTTAATCAATTAAAATCTGAGAACTTATCAGGTAAAATTAGGAATTATTTATTTTTTTCCAAACAGATCTCTTGTATTCTGCAATAAGAAGCAGTCTTATTACTGTAGGGTGAAGTCACTCATTGCAGCGACCTCAGCACCTTCCATATAGCGTCCGGACCTTTAACTGCATTCGCAGGCAATTTACCTTCATTCCCGAATACCAGCATTGCATCATATTTCTCAATAGTGCATTTTGATTCATCTATTTTACCTGTCTTATCCTTTACTGCATTGATATTAAGTCCCAGATGATGCGCCATGAAATCGTACATGGCCAGTCGTTTAGTTATTCCATAGTTATGCTCCTCGTTTTCGATATGAACATTTTCGACATTTTCAGGCTTTCCAAACAGGTTGTATACTTTTTTCAGGTAAGGAAATTCAATAGTTGGTACTGTCTGTGTCCAATCGGATGTTTCAGAAACAACCAGCATCGGACGAGGTGAAGCCATAGCGGCGATTTCAGCATTATTTGTCCCAAGGCTTGTGCAGGAATGAATAGGCAAACCGCTTTCGCAGGGACAACCACCAAAGAAAGAAGAGGAAACCATAACTACAGGAACACTCACCGCTATCCTGTCGTCGAGAGCTGTAATAAGAAAAGATTGAGTGCCTCCCCCGGAAGCAGCTGTAACACCTATCAGTTTTGGATCGACGTATGGTAAGGTTGTGAGGTAATCGAGTACCCTGATGCTGTTTAAGGTCTGCATTGTAAGAGCCAGCCCTGTTTTATGCGCCTCTTTTTCAACTTGCAGAAGCGACTCTCCCCATGCAAACATTTCATAACTAAAAACTACAGCCCCCATCCTTGCCAGCGTTGCACAACGATATTGTTGATCGGGACGGTATCGACCATATTCATTCAGATCAGCGCTGGGAAAATGACCATGAGGACTGAGCACTGCCGGAAACGGGCCTTTACCTTTCGCAGGACGATACAAAGAACCACAGAGATAAACACCAGGTAATGTTTCAATAGCAACATTTTCAACAGTATATCCATCCATCATGCGCTTTGGAGTAATAATCGGGTTAAGTGGGGTTTTCTTCGGAAGAGGCGATAGTCTTAACTGCTCGAAAAAACATTTACGAAGCTCAGCTTTTCGCAGCTCCCAGTCCTGTACTGTCGGATAACTGGCCAGAAGCTGATCAAGATGTCTTTTCCCTTCTTCGAATGGTTTACGATAATATTCGAATTTTGCTATCGTATATACTTTGTCACTTTTCTTCTGGAAAACCATATCAAGAGGCATCAGGATATTAGAAAGTGTTGCTTCTGGATCAACCCTGTAACGCCATGTCGGGTATAAGACATCTACACTCTTAACCAGACTTTCGTTGTATTCAAGTTTAATGTTATATTTCTTTTCTATATCTGTTAGTACTTCCTTAAGAGGCTTTTTATAAACATCCTGTGGCAATTGAGTGAATGCACTCCTGGCTGTTCCGATAAGAAAAAGCAAGAATAATAGTTTTATCTTCATACTAATGGAATTTTAATGTTAATAAATTTTAAAAGTTTTTACGGGAGGTAGAATTATTCGGAGATAAATTTCAGTAAAGGTATTAATATCGGTTGTCCATTTTCAGCTGTACATGAGATATTTGTCTGATTTTCTTTATCTCCTACCCGACTCTGATCACTTATTGAGATAATATGTACGTAAGGATTCGCTTTACTGATAAATAGCATGGCACGTTCCTTAGCTTCTACGGAAAAATTAACAAACTGAGGATAAACCAGACTGATTATTTCTGCAAGTCCTGTATTCTTTGTATAAATAACACCTTTCACATTGGAATGGGTGTTTTCATTTTGAACCACAACCACAGTGCCTCCGGAAGGGATCCAATTCAGCCAGTTCATCTCTTCTCCAGCGTCTTTTTCATTCCCTTTCTTAATAATGGCATCTGAATAGTACTTCTTCAGCCCATCTTTAAAAACAGGCGGGAGTTTAGTACTGTTTACATAACCCGATATTAGCCGGCAATTATTATAATGATCCATACTGAAATTATAATCATCGGCAATCAGATGACCATCAGAATTCAACAGTTGATATGCAAAGAGGTCTGTAAGTGTATTAAATTCAATTGAGGTAGTATCGATTGATAGATTTTCCTTTGTAATGTAATCTCTGATTGCCCGTGCGTATCCCGCTTTATCAGAATGGCCGAGATTTAATTCATCAAAAGTCGCCATTATCTCCCTTGGCGCCTCTTCGAGCCTGTTTACTTTGAGTATTATTTTGGCAACGGAGATTCTGCCTTCATCCTTTAGCACGGGTTCAACAATGACAGAATTGTAAGAGTCCATCTCTTCCACCTCAATATCAAATGTTCCTGAAGTCAGTCCGCTTGCCGACACCGAGATATGTATCTTCCCTGGTTTTCCTGTTGACCTGATAACATTTGATACAGGCATATCCATATACCATACGCCATCCATCTCATGATGTTTATCTATTTCTGATTCATAAATTGATGGGCCGGCCAGTGTTGCAGGTCCCGACAGATTCCATTTTATAGTATTATTAGCGCCATAGATATGATTGCCCTGAGAATCAACAATATCTGCTGTTATGATAATCACAGAGCCACGATCCGCTCCTATCTTTTTCTGCGAACCTTTAAGAACTATTTTTGCCGGATCATCTGCCATCACGACCTCTGTTTTAACCGATTTTCCATCTTTAGTTGCAATGGCGCTGATAATCCCCTTCTCTATCTTAACATTTTTAAAAGTTACACTATGAAAATTTGACTGGTCAGGCAACTTATATCCTTTACTTACTCCATTCACCATCAACTCAACCTTATCACAGTTGGAATTTACCACAATATCTTTCATTTGTCCCAGATATTGTGACATCCAGTAATGCGGCTGAATAAATGCCATTGGACTTTTGCCATAAGTAGCCTGCCAGAAATAGTAAGCATATTTTGGGACTCTGTAAACATCCACATAACCCTTGGGATTTACATGTAGGAGTGGTGAATTAAGATATTCCCGATCAGCTCCATGATCCTCATAAAGCCATGTACATAGATTTCCTGTTCCAAACTTTCCGCTGGCTTTGAGCATATTCTGCTGATGTTCTTCTGTTCCGCTCTGCTGACAATCTATTGGTTCCAGATCTTTCTCATCTTTATTGTACCAGCCCCTGATTGTACATCTAAGGAGATTTTCAATAGAAAGGTTATCATCTATATGTTTTACATAAGCTCCGGCTGAACCATCTGTAACTCGGCGTGCAGTCAGTATCCTTGTAGTATCTTCTGCCACTGCAAATTTTGAATCTACGGCATGGTTGGTTTCATTGCCCATACTCCAGAACATTATACTTGGATGATTACGGTCGCGACGGATCATCTCCTTTAATTGCTGTTCCTGAACCTCAGGAGAAAAATCCTGGTTCTTAATATTTGGGACTTCCTCATCAATTGCAATTCCGAATTTATCAGTCAAATCGTAAGCTAGTTTGTCATTTGGATAATGTACTGTTCGCATGAAGTTATAATTCAGATTTTCAGCTATATCGGTAAAATCCATCAATGTGATCCATTTTGGAATGGCATCACCAAGCCATGGATATTCCTGATGACGGTTTCCTCCATGTATCAACATTTTCTTACCGTTCACATACAGGAAGTTTTCTTTATAATCCCATCGGAACCAACGAAAACCAAGAGGGTTTGAGTAGCTATCTGCTAATGTCTTACCATCCATTACCTGAGTATAAACCTTATAGAGGTATGGATCTTCATTTGACCATAGATGAGGGTTTTTAATGGGTTTGAATGTCTGATCGAACTTATATAGTTGACCAGGATTAATAATTGCTTCAGATTTTATTACCTGGACAATTTTATCGGTAGCATCTGCAATTGAAGCCTGCAAAGTACAGGATTTTTTATCCTGATAATCATTTTTTACCCAGGTCTGAACTCTTACTACCCCCTCTTTTTCTGAAACCTGAGGTGTCGTTATAAACGTGCCTCCCTCATGGCTTGCCGAGCCCTGCATCGGGGTGAATAGTTTATCTTTAAGAACAAGTGTCACATCACGATAGATACCACCATATACATCAAAATTGCCAGCAGCCATGGGCGGTATCTTAAACTCATCTTTTTGTCTGTTATTCACTGCAACAACAAGAACATTGTCTTCTCCTGGCATTAAAGCTTCTGTTATATCAAAATCGAATGAGCCGTAACCACCTTTATGATCACCAAGATATTTGCCATTAACCCAGACTTTGCAATATTTCTGAACACCTTCAAACTCAACAAAAACCTTCCGGTCAGAATATTCCCTGTTAATAGAAAAGTGCTTGCGATACCAACCCCATCCCGTCCACCAGTAAGGGTTGTCAGTTTCTGAAGCATTCCTTATAAAAGGATGAAGTTCACCTGTAGTTTCATAAGTACTCCAGGTATGAGGAATACTTACGGCCGGCCACTTTGAATCATCGTATCCCGGAGCTTCGTAGCCTTTATTAGCCCCGGCACCCGGAAAGTAATTAAAAGTCCATTGAGAATTAATTATTTTTTCAATTCTGGAGCTCTTTTGATTTTCTCCCGGCTTTTTTGGGGCAAATGATGCAGAAAAGAAAATTAACGATGCAAGCAGAAATGTGATAATTTTCATTGTCAGGGTGTGAGAAGAATTTATTTATTAAGTCTAAGATAATAAATATTTAGAAGATGGAATGAAAAAAAAGTACCGCTCCATCAGGAAGCGGTACTTTCTTCTTTTAACTAACGCCACCTGCTTGTCGGCGGATTAGGGTTGGCCAATTACTTTAGATAGTGAGATGGATTCTCATCCTGCCACTCGTTTATACCATCACGTAACCTGTTACGGAAAACAAGTGTATCTGTGCAGTTGTAAGTTTTATTCTTACTAATAAAACTATACTTTAGGAAGATCTTGCGGTACTGAAGCAGTTTTGCATTGTTAAAAGTACATTCACCAGCCTGCAGATAAGTATTTGTTGAACCCGCAGCCGTACTCACAAATATCGTTGTTCCTTTAAGAACGAGTTTTAACTCAGTTTTTGTTGTTGTCTGGTTAAAGAATCCATTGCTTACCAGAGTACGGGGTCCGGTTGTTGTCAGAGTCCAGATTTTTGAGGCTATGTCATTAACAGCATACCTGTATACAATAGTTGCAGAATCAACATTTGGCTGCTTATACATACTTACTTTTGCTGCTCCTCCATGCCAGTAGTTCCCGAAAAGTATATTCTCAAACCGGACTCCCACAACATTAGTGCTTTTGCCTGTACGAATAGAATCAGCATCCGCTGCAGTAATACGGAACGGAAGGACATACGTTGAATATATTGTTTTTAAAGAATCGTTCAGGAAGATAACAGAATCTGGTTTTATTATAACTGTTCCTGAATGCTGACCTGTCTTAATTACCATTGTGTTTGAATTGCTGATGGTATAATAGTTTGCAGGTAATGCCAGCAAAGCTGCCACAGGAATTGATGGGTTCTTGATATAAGGCTGTGAGGCAACTTGCATACTCGTAAGTAAAGCGGGAGTAATAAGTGAATTATCAAATTCAAAACTCACATTCCTGTCTTTTGTGTTATCTCTTACCCCACCTAAAGCAGCGCCAACCTCAAATTGCATTCCCTCACCTACGACAAAAGTCCGGACATCTTTCTGGTAAGGGAAATAAATGCCTGTATAGACAAAATCTGTTATATAATTATCATAGCATGAAACCATTGCTACTGAAAGAATTATAAAAGCCAATAACTTTTTCATATTTATTTCTTTTTAAGTTTTAGTTCCATGAAGGCCATCCCTCATTCTGGAGAAGTTTATTCATCCTTAATATTTCACCATAAGGCAATGGATTATAAGGTGAAGGAAAATTACGCTGCGAAACTACAAAATTCAAATCATATGTGTATGTAGCCGGGGTTCCCGCGACCTGGGTTATATCAGCACCATGGACAGGTTTATTTAATAGTGTCTCCCAATCTGAATCAGTGGTCCATCGACGGAGGTCATAAAATCTCATTCCTTCAAAACATGTTTCAATCCTACGTTCATTTTTAACCAGCACATCAAATGCAACTTCTGTATTCTGAGCATCAAGATAGGGATCAACAGCCGGAAGACCGTTGGCATTATCATATGTTTTTCTGACCCTCAGAAGTCTGATTGCAGCCTGAGGTGTCATCCCATATAATGCTGTTTTTGGATTGTGTGTGACATGGTTGGCTGCTTCAGCAAATGTAAGAACCATATGTGCCCAGCGAATTATGAACTTAGAGTGAGTCACTGTTGATGGGGAAGCTTCAGTTGGGTTCCAACCCATAAATACATACTTCTTAATGGAGTAATTTGTAAGGGTATTATCAGATTTTGTACCTGCAGCATCTTTTCCGAGTGTAGGGCCTGCATTCCAGTTTTCAAAAGTGTACATTGTTGCGCCGGTATTACTTTTCTTAGCAAGCGCAGTATTATAAAAAATAGTACTATAAAACCTTGGATCGCGCCCTACGTAAGGGGTTAGCGTGTTATAACCGCTTAGCGGATCATTTATAGGTCTGCCGTTTGCCATAGGAAATGCATCAACAAGGTCCTGAGTTGCACCCACCGATGCCGTTCCCTGGAAACCGCCAGGATAAAATAGGCTCTCCATATCCCTGTTGCTTGTATTCCAACGGGTTCCGAATACTATCTCAGGTGAGTTGGGATTTGTCCAGACAACACCAGCCGTCGGACTAAAACTATTCGCATTACCCGGAACAACATCCTTTGTCATTTTGAAATCCATAACCTTTTTTGCGTTATATGCAGCGCTGTCCCAGCGTGAAACATCATTTCCAGGGTTGAATCTCGGGCTTGCCCAGGTAAGATAAACCATAGCCTTGATAGCTCTTGTGGTAATTCCGTCGAACCTGTTCCAGTATCTGCCACCAGCATAACCAAGGTCGGCAGCGGGTGCCAGGTAATCTCGATGTGCAATCGGCAGGTATTTCCATGCCGAATCACAATCTGCAATTATCTGCTGGACACAGTCATCATAAGTATTACGTGCAACATTGACGTTTTCAGTGGAATTTAATACATCAGTTACTATTGGAAACCCAAGCATCTCTCCATCAGTTGCTCTTCCTCCGAATTTCTGCAGAAGATCCCATTCAAAAAAAGCACGCAAAGCAAAAGCTTCACCCTGTAACCTTCTTCTTACCAGGGTATTCCAACGGTCATAAACAGGAGCCGGTTGATTTAAAATAAAGCGTGTGTTATATCCGCGTCCGTCTTTCAAAAACAAGTTACAATTCCTGATCGATCTGTAATCGCGGTCCCAGTAAGTACTAAAAGGATCCTGGTTGGTTGTCATTGTATTTTCAGCGTAACGACGCATTACGTTAGTTGAACTTGTAACAACTGCATCATCCGTAGCTCCATCCAGAAAAACTCCCTCATTATCATCATAATTCCTTCTATTGGAGTTCACATTATCATAGCAATAGCCTATAAGACCCTGAACCAGGTTCTGATACTGCCAGAGAGTCTCACTGTCATAATTACCATTAGGATATGGTTCCAGATTCTTGGCGCATGAACCTAAAAGAGCTATAATGAATGCAAGAAATATAATTCTC
>JANYIW010000211.1 GCA_025358645.1 Bacteroidales bacterium | reverse complement strand
GCAATAACAGCAAGAATCTGAATGTTTTTTTCAAGATCATAAACTTCAAACTTACCAGCAATCTCAATGGCCTCTTCAATTTCTTTGATAGGCTTGCCAAGTCGGGAAATCCCTTTCTCTATCATCCTGGCAATTGGTTTTGCCGTATTACGGCATAGTGTCAGCGCTGAATCAGTTCTTCCATTCAGAATATATTCATGTATTCTGTTCATAAAGTCTACATCTGAACTTATATGTCTTCTTATAGTTAAATAGCGCTCTATAAAAACATAAACAGCGATTATGGAAAGTAGAGCAATTGGTATCATAATGATGCCACCCTTCATAATGATATCTATAAGTCTGATTGCTTCGGGTGCCTGTTGTACAGGAAGCGCCGGAGCAGCCGCAACAGTATTATTCAGAGTATCAAAATTCTGTGCAATATTTAAAAGGAGTGCAGTCATACTTGATTGTTTTATTATTTATATTAATCAAAACGTAATCTTAATAGAAAAATTATCGCTCTCACCAAATTTGGTTAATGAATCAAAATCGGAATTTACAGTTATCCTGTAAAAAATCCAAATTTAATTGTTACCTCAGGTTTTTCCTAAAGAGTTTGTACATTTGTTTGTAATAAATTATCGTTCTTTAAGAACATTGAACAATTAATAACTTTGATAGCTAAATAAAAGGATAAAAAATGCTTTACAATTACATTTTGCTTGCGATTGATCAACCACATTTAAAAGACACAAATGCAGTTAATAATGTGGCTGAACTGCTCATGAAGGGTGGATTTATAATGATCCCAATCATTCTACTGTCGATATTCAGTATCTATCTTTTTATAGAGAGGTTTCTCTATATCAGAAAAAGTGCGGTTGTGGATAAAGACCTTATTTTTAATGTTATTGGGGAGATCAGAAACAAGAGAGCTGAAGAGGCGCTGGTACAGATCAGGAATGATAATACATCACTGGGAAGAATCCTTGAGAGTGGGCTCAACCAGTCGGGAAAAACTCCGAAGGATATTGAAAATTATATGGAAGCTACTGCCAACATCGAAATTTCTGAAATGGAAAAAAACACAGGGTATCTTGGTATTATTGCAGGGATAGCCCCTATGCTTGGCTTCATTGGGACTATAGCCGGAGTAATTAAGATCTTTTATAATATATCACTTGCCGATAATATAAGTATAGGAATCATAGCCGGCGGATTGTACCAGAAGATGATCTGTAGTGGTACGGGATTAATTGTAGGAGTGATAGCCTATAGCTGTTATCATTATTTACAGATGATGATAGACCGTTATTCGATAGATATGCAAAGGCAGGTAAATGAAGTTGTAAAAGTATTGTAAAATGATTATTAAAAGAAAAAGACAATTTAAGGCTGAGGTAAGCACTTCGTCTCTGAATGATATTATGTTCTTCCTGCTTTTATTCTTTCTGATAGTTTCATCCCTGGCTAACCCCAATGTAATCAAGTTATTATTACCGAACTCAAGATCAGCCCAGAATCTTAGTAAGCAACAGATATCAATTTCAGTCACCAAAGATAAAAAATACTACCTCGACAGTCATCAGATTAACTTTGACGATATTGAACCACTTTTAAAAGCCAGGATAAGTACTCTTCAGGAACCAACTATTATTCTCAGACTTGAATATACGCTTACTGTCCAGGATCTTGCTGATCTTCTTGAGATTGGCACACGATTAAAGGTAAAAATGGTGATGGCTACAAACAAGACCCCCGACTAGTGGACAGACCAGATTGTTAATGTTTCCCAAAAATTGCAAAAATGTTTTATCTTCATTCCTTTAATTTTCAGGATAATTAATTATGTAGCATTTAATAAATGAAAAATTATTTAAAATCACTTTCTCCGGGGAGCAGCAAGAAACTGTTCATGTTAACAGTATTGTTGTTTTCACCTTTGTGTATTTTCGCTGCAGGCGGACCAGTCCCCTCTTTAGGACCGGTAAGGCTCGAATTTATCATTTTCGGGCTTATTCTTCTCGGAGTTGCACTTTTTCATAAGCAGACATTTTGGGTAGCCGTTATCGGACTCACAGTTCTATTGACCTTCAAGCTTGTTTTCGATCCGGGATTCCACCTTATGGAGCATCTTTTCGGAACGACAACAATGGGTGAGCAAATTTTGGATAAAGGTTTACGGCAGGGAGAATGGGGAATTATTCTAAATCTTCTTGGTCTTTTGCTGGGTTTCGCCATTTTATCAAAAATATTTGAAGAATCAGGTGTTCCGGATATACTGCCAAGGTTTCTCCCCAGTGACTGGAAAGGTCCCTTTTTACTCCTGGTTTTTGTTTTTGTGTTGTCATCATTTCTTGACAATATTGCTGCCGCACTTATAGGAGGCGCCATTGCACTTGTTGTATTTAAGAGGAGAGTTCATATCGGCTATGTTGTAGCAATAGTGGCGGCCAGTAATGGAGGAGGCAGCGGAAGCGTAGTCGGAGATACCACAACAACGATGATGTGGATTGACGGTGTAAGTGCATTCAATGTATTTCATGGATTTATTGCTGCCGGAATTGCACTTATGTTTTTTGCATGGTTTGCATCGCATCAGCAGGACAAATACCAAAGGATACAAAAAGATGCCAACCTGAATGCGAAGATCGATTGGGTAAAAATCTTTAATGTTGGTCTCATACTTGCCGGGGCAATTATCTCAAATATACTTTACGATATGCCGGCTTTGGGAGTATGGATTGCTATTGTAATAGGATCTTTCCTCAGACCTGTCCCATGGAAAGAAGTGCCCGGAGCAATAAAAGGAACTATATTCCTGCTTAGTCTTGTTTTTTGCGCCTCTATGATGCCTGTTGAAGAACTACCGAATGCTTCGTGGGTAACTGCTCTGGCCCTTGGATTCCTTTCCTCGGTATTTGATAATATCCCCCTCACCAAACTTTGCCTCGATCAGGGTCATTATGACTGGGGAATGCTGGCATACAGTGTTGGATTTGGCGGCTCTATGATCTGGTTTGGTTCATCTGCAGGGGTGGCAATTACCAATAAATTCCCTGAATCGCGTAATGTTGTACTTTGGGTTAAAAACGGATGGCATGTTGCTGTTGCTTATATAATAGGTTTCTTTGCATTATACTTTATCATGGGATGGGAACCTGCAGATAATAATGAACATAAAATAATTAATTGTCCTGTTCCCGGATGTCCGATGGCTAATAAACCTGTGACACAATATCTGCCTGGAACTATCGGATATCTGGAGCTTAAAAAATAATCTTAAAAAGGGGTATGCCATGGCATACCCCTTCAAATTATGTGTATTAGCTACTGACTAAAAAAGACTCCATGCAACGGTAACGCCTGCCATTACTACAGCTACCATCGACATAAGTTTAATCAGAATATTCATTGACGGGCCGCACGTATCTTTGAATGGATCACCAACGGTATCTCCAACAATACTTGCTTTATGGCATTCGCTTTTCTTTCCACCATAATTGCCTCTTTCAATATATTTTTTAGCGTTATCCCATGCACCACCTGCATTGTTGAGCATGCTGGCCAAAGTAAATCCTGTTGTCATCCCGCCCATTAACAACCCGACAACTCCGGGAACACCAAAAATGATTCCCACAACAACAGGTACTACAATTGCCATAAGCGCTGGAACAACCATTTCTTTCTGTGCACCTCTGGTTGCGATCTCAACGCATTTTGCATATTCAGGTTTCCCGGTTCCTTCCATAATACCCGGAATTTCGCGGAACTGTCTTCTGACTTCCTCAACCATTACTCCGGCATTCCTTCCAACAGCTTTCATTGCCATTGCAACAAATACGAAACACATCATTGCTCCGATAAAAAGACCGGCAAGTAATATCGGGTTGAAGAGTGAAAGGTTATAGGCTGAAACAAAATCTTTGATTCCGGCATGGGAAACTTCGACTGCGCTTTGGCCTGCCTGAACAACTGCCGGTACATGACTCTTATAGAACAAAACATCACCAATTTGTTTATAGCCGTCAATACTTTTGTCAGCAAGTCTGCCAAGCCAGAGTTTTACTTCCTCCATATATGCAGCAACAAGAGCCAGTGCAGTAAGAGCAGCTGAACCAATAGCGAAACCTTTACCTGTAGCAGCTGTTGTGTTTCCAAGTCCGTCGAGAGCATCAGTTCTCTCTCTGACTTCTTCTGGAAGTCCCGCCATTTCTGCGTTACCACCTGCATTATCTGCAATCGGTCCAAAAGCATCAGTTGCCAGAGTTACTCCAAGTGTGGAGAGCATACCGACAGATGCGAAACCGATACCATAAACACCCATTGCAAAGTTATGGAAACCACCTGCAAATGAATAAGCAGCAATAATACCAGCTACAATTGTTAAAACAGGCAGCCATGTTGAGAACATACCAACAGCCATCCCTTCAATAATTACCGTTGCCGGTCCTGTCTGAGATTGTTCTGCTATGCCCTGGGTTGGTTTATAACCATCAGAAGTATAGTATTCTGTTGCCTGACCGATAATTACACCGGCAACGAGACCTGATACTGCAGCACCGAAAACGCCCCAGGTAATCCAGTCAGCATAAGCCATTACTGCCAACACAACGAGTATAAGAGCTGAACTTCCTCCAGTTCCAAGCAGAAGCGCTCTGAGAAGGGTTTTTGGTGAAGCTGATTCTTTTGTTCTCACCATATATATTCCGGCTATTGACAATAAAACTCCGATAGCTGAAACCAACATAGGAGCTATAATAGCTTTAATCTGATAATCACCACCTTGACCTGCAATCATTGGAAGAGCTGCGCCAAGAGCAGCAGTTGCAAGAATTGAACCTGCATAAGATTCATAAAGGTCAGCGCCCATACCGGCTACGTCACCTACGTTATCACCAACGTTATCAGCAATAGTTGCCGGGTTACGTGGATCATCTTCAGGAATACCGGCTTCAACCTTACCAACAAGGTCAGCGCCTACGTCAGCAGCCTTTGTAAAGATACCACCACCAACACGTGCAAAAAGAGCTTGTGTAGAAGCCCCCATTCCAAAAGTGATCATAGTTGCTGTAATCTCCACAAATTTCTGGTGTTCATCAATACCGGCCTGAACAAATGTAAGACCTAAGAAATTTAATCCTGTGGTCATGTGTTCCGGAGTAAATACGACTTTAGTCAGAAAAATGAACCATGCTGCAATATCGAGAAGAGCGAAACCAACAACAACAAGACCCATGACTGCTCCACTACGCAGAGCTACCTGTAATCCTTTGTTGAGCGATTTTGATGTAGCCCATGCAGTACGGTTGGACGCATAAGTTGCAGTTCTCATTCCAAGATAACCGCAAAGACCTGAGAAGATACCTCCGGTCAGGAAAGCTACCGGGACAAACGGGTTCTGAACACCCATATATGCCAGTATTGATAATAAAACAACAAGAACAATAAAAATCTTGCCAACTACTGTGTACTGGCTTTTCAGGTAGGCCATTGAACCTTCTCGAACATATTCAGCGATCTCTCTCATCTTAGGTGTTCCTTCTTCCTGCATCATCATACCTTTGTAAAAGATCCAGGCGAACAAAAGTGCCAGGAGAGCTGAAATCGGCACAATCCAAAAAATACTACTAATCATAATTGAAGTTTTAAATGTTTAATAATTATCAAAACAATTTTTATATCCTTAATGATTTAGGTAATCCTGAATGACCAGAAATTTAGAGGAATATCAATCTTCCAATAGTATAAAGGTTGATATTAGTAAAAATATTTTGATTTCACAGCATAAACACAATCTTTGCGTATCAACAAAATCATTTCTAAAATGAACAGTCGAGGCAACCTGACAAAATGGAATTTTCAAAGGCAGGAGCAAGTACTTATATATAAAAGGAGCTACTATAATTAATTTTATAGTAGCTCCATTGAAAAGATTTACAAATTCAATCCTTCAGGATTAAACAGATATTTATGTTTCGAATACTTCTTTTTTAAACCCGCCTCTCTTAGAGAATGTAATTGCTCCGACTATAATCACAAAGCAGATTGCACCTGTTATGAACATTCCAACTGATGCCTGTCCGGGTTTTTGATAAGCAATGATTACAGGAGCAGCAAGCAGCGATACCAGGTTAATTACTTTAATCATTGGGTTAAGAGCGGGACCAGCGGTATCTTTAAGAGGATCACCAACAGTATCACCAACAACTGCTGCATGATGAGCTTCTGATCCTTTGCCGCCGTAAAGGCCATCTTCAATCATTTTTTTAGCATTATCCCAGGCACCGCCGGCGCCAGCCATGAAAACTGCCAGAAGCTGCCCCGAGAGAATTACTCCGGCGAGGAAACCTCCTAAAGCTTCGACACCAAGTAAGGCTCCGATAAGTATTGGAGATAAGACAGCGATTAGAGCCAAAGGTACCAGTTCTCTTTGTGCTGAAACGGTACATATATCAACAGCTCTCTGATAATCAGGTTTAACCGTACGTTCAATAATACCAGGAATTCTGAACTGACGACGAACCTCTTCAACTATCTGGGCAGCTGCACGTGTTACAGCATTGATTGTAAGAGAGGAGAAAAGGAATGGAATAGTTCCCCCTATAAGTAAGCCAATGAAAACCATTGGAACCGAAATGCGAATACCGGTTTCGATCAGCTGGGCTGATTTATCAAATCCCATCTGAATCTGAACTTTACTCACATCGGTAATGAAAGATCCAAACAATGCCACTGCAGCAATTACGGCTGAACCAATTGCTACACCTTTTGTAATAGCTTTAGTTGTATTCCCCGTTGCGTCAAGTGAATCCATTATCTTGCGTGCATCCTTATCAAGATGAGATAACTCCCCGATCCCGTTTGCATTGTCTGCTATTGGTCCGAAAGCATCCATGGCAACATTGTTACCGGTAAGGGTAAGCATTCCGATACCTGTCATTGCAACCCCATAGAGGACGTAAACAATAGGCTGACCGTAATATATCATTACTGAAGCAAAAATTGTTATTGCAATTACTAAAGTCTGCCATACAGCAATTTCAAATCCGTAACTCAACCCCTTCAATATAAGTGTTGCAGAACCTGTTTTTGAGTTCTTTGCAATATCTTTAACAGGGTGATAATGTCCATCTGTGAAATGTTTGGTTATTTCATCCAGCACAATGGCAAGAAGAATCCCTACTACTACCGAGAGGAATGAGCGCCAATCATTAAGATAGAAATATGAAAGGATACCGAAAGCTGTAATACTTATAGCTGCTGAGGAATAAAAGCCCTTATTGATAGCTTTAAGTGCATTGTTACTTTTATCATTTTTGTTTCCTTTTACAAGGTAAGTACCTACAATTGAAGAAAGGACTCCGATACCTCTTACCAGCAGAGGGAAAATAATCCACGAAAGTTCATGGGTCTGAGTAAACAGAACAACACCGAGTATTAATGTCGAAACAATTGTTACTTCATAAGATTCAAATATGTCAGCTGCCATACCTGCGCAGTCACCAACATTATCTCCAACGAGGTCGGCAATAACTGCAGCATTTCGTTCATCATCTTCAGGAAGACCGGCTTCAACTTTACCCACCAGGTCAGCTCCAACATCTGCGGCTTTTGTATAAATACCACCACCAACTCTCATAAAAAGTGCCAGCAATGTACCACCAAAACCGAATCCAAGAAGTGTATCAGGTGATGCAACACCGAAAATAATAAAAATCAATGTGCCGCCAAGTAATCCTAAACCGTCAGTAAGCATACCTGTAACGGTACCTGCACGGTAAGCAATTTTCAATGCTTCAGCAAAACTTCTTCTTGAAGCTGAAGCCACTCTGACATTAGCCTGAACTGCCATTCTCATTCCGAACTGACCAACCAGGAGTGAAAATACAGCGCCCATAATGAATGCTACGGCCCTGCCAAAGCCAATGATCAACTTCAGAGATTCATCTGAATAACCTACAAAACGCAGTTTTGACTCCGCTGTGGGAGGAACTACGTAAACAGACAGAAAAAGAATAACTGTAAATACGAAAATGAGAGGAACAATAGTTCTTAACTGTCTTTTCAGATAAGCATTTGCTCCTAAACGTATCCCATCCCAAACGTCCTGCATTTTTTCTGTCCCTTTATCACAAGCCATTACCTGCCGACGCAAAAACATTGCATACGCTAATCCGAAAAATGCAATAACCAGAACAGTCCAGATTGCGGCTACTTCAAAAGGGGATGCCCCCGGTAAACTCACCATAATAAATATTCAATTAATAAGATTAATACTAGATAGATCTAAAAAATTCATAATTAAGGTTTTCCAGTTCTGTAAGACTTGGATATGGATAAAATAGAACCTCATCCTTCGCACCAACATAGAATCCGGATTCAATTGTCCTGTAAAGAAGCGAACCTGAGTAAACCCGTTGAACAGTTTTCATGTGTTTTTCATATTCCCCTTTTAAAATTTCAAGACAATCTCTAAGGTGACCGATATTCGAATAAGGTAACTGTTCAACTGAACCAGTAAGCGGATTTGAAGCCAGCTCACCCAGAATAAGTTCAACAAAGAAAAGTTTTGGAAGAACGATGGGAATTGATCCGTCAGTAAGTCGTTTCACAAAGGCTGAAGGAGTCAACTCACTTGCTACCAACGGCGTAACAGGGCACAATTCCTGGAAAAGATGCAGTTTACCTAATACTTCCCTTGAAGTATTGTATTGAGTCTTTTTCAACTCAAGGGTGTGACCTGTATCGGTTGTAAGATATAAACTTTTAAGTGCAGATAAGGGAATCAATTCCAACACTTTGTAAACTGATAGATAGACAGAGCTTTTGGGTCTGCCGTCAGCTTTGGGAACGCATCGCCTGTTGAGACTCTCTATGTCAATTAATTTCTCAATCTTGTCAAGATCTACTTCAAAGAATATTGCCTGACCTTTATTCCTTTTTTTTGTTCCGGTTGACAGGTATGCGCCAAATTCTAATGGTGGAAGCATTGAAGCAATCAATGCTTCAGGGGTTGCTGTTAAATAAATAAAATTACTCATAGGTTTATTATTAATACACATTAATTCATTTCAACTCATGTTTTAAATGTGGTGAAAAAAACAAAAGTACGGAAGGTACAAATATAGAATAGATTTATATTCTGCCAAACAGAAAACTCAAAACAAGTCTATTTAAATATTTAAAAAACGTTAATTAATTGGTAATAGGTTCATTACCTTCAGGATATTCTCGGTTTTAGTCTCTTCTTTATTGAATTAATTATAAAAGGGATAGAGGTTATTACTATCAGAAAAATGACAATGTATCCGAGATAATCTTTTATTCCGGGAATATATTTTCCCATAAAATATCCGGTTAATACCAATGTAATTACCCAAAAAAATGCCCCCACCAGGCTATATATAAAGAATTTGTAGTAATCTAACTTTACAATGCCGGCAACAATCGGGGCAAACGTGCGGACAATCGGAAGAAACCTGCTTAAAATTATTGTCTTTTTCCCATGTTTTTTATAAAACTCATTTGCAGCAACAAGATGCTCCTGCCGGAATAAAATTCCTGATTTTCTCGTGAATAAAATGGGTCCCATCTTTTTCCCAAATACATAACCGACCATATTGCCTGCCACGGCAGCAATGATTACTAATACTACAAGCAGAATTGGGTGTATTTCAAGTATGCCTGTTGAACACAACAATCCTGCTGTAAACAAGAGAGAATCACCCGGGAGAAAAAAACCAACGAAAAGACCTGTTTCAGCAAACACAACAAACAGAAGCAGATATATTCCACCGTAATGTATTATACTTTCCGGGTTTACCAGCTGCTTTAAGAAATCAAGTATTCCATCCATGCGATCTGCTCTTGAATTTTAAAGTATTTTAAATTTAAGTCTTAAGCTGTTTGTTACAACGCTTACTGAACTCAGAGCCATAGCAGCTCCTGCTATCATTGGATTCAGTAGAAACCCGAATATGGGGTACAGTATCCCTGCAGCTACCGGAATTCCTATAACATTATAAATAAATGCCCAGAAGAGATTCTGTTTTATTGTTGCAACAGTATATTTTGATAATTTAATTGCCTGAGGGATTCTTATAAGGTCAGATGATATAATAGTCATTTTAGCAACATCTATTGCAATATCAGAACCTTTGCCCATCGCAATGCTGACATCGGCTTGTGCTAGCGCCTGCGAATCGTTAATTCCATCTCCGACCATTGCCACAATTTTACCTTGTTTCTGCAACTCCCGTATGAAATCGTATTTGGCTTGCGGAAGTACCTCCGATCTGAAACTATCGATACCTGTCTCTGATGCAATTGCTCTGGCAGTCTGTTCATTGTCACCTGTAAGCATGTGTACTTCGATTCCCATAAGATGAAGTTGCTTAATTGCTTCTACAGACGAGTCCTTAATCCTGTCTGAAACTGCTATTACAGAAAGAACATTATGAGAATTTGCAAAGAAGAAAACAGTCTTAGCCTCATTCTGCCATCGTTCAGCAAAGGCAAGTATCTCCCCGGAAATGCTGATTTTATTCTCCTCCATCAGTTTTCTGTTTCCGACAAAATAAAGTTCCTGTCCGGCAATGGCTTTAATTCCTCTGCCTGTTATGCTTTCAACATTTGATACTACTATATCATTTCCTGATCCTGAATTCTCCAGAAATTGAACAACAGGTCCGGCCAGTGGGTGTTCACTATTTTTCTGGATAGCAAGGAGTATATTGCTCTGTTTCCCAACTTCAATATCCGTTTCCCATTCAATATATTCCACAGTCGGTTTTCCCACGGTAATAGTGCCGGTTTTATCGAGCACAACAGCATTTACACTGTGAGCAAGTTCAAGACTTTCAGCATCTTTAATAAGAATTCCGTTATCAGCGCCTTTACCAATTCCAACCATTATTGCAGTAGGTGTGGCAAGACCCAATGCACAGGGACATGCAATAATCAGAACAGTAACTATTGCTAAGAGACTGTGAGTAAGGGCATTGTCAACTCCGGAAATAAACCATATAACTCCGCTTAGAAGAGCAATTGATATTACAACCGGAACAAATATTCCTGCTATCCTGTCAACCAGATGCTGAATAGGAGCCTTGCTTCCCTGAGCTTCTTTAACCATTTTAATGATCTGAGCAAGGACAGTATCCCCTCCTACCTTATCAGCCTGAAAATAAAAACTTCCTTTCTGATTAATTGTACCTGCAAAGACATTCGACTGAATAGTTTTTTCCACAGCTATCGGCTCCCCGCTTATCATACTTTCATCAACAAATGAACTTCCTGCCGTAATTATTCCATCAACAGGTATTTTATTGCCGGGTTTAACCAGTAAGATATCACCGGTTATAACGTTACTCACCGGAATCTCCTTCTGGTCTCCGTTCTTCATTACGAGAATTACCGTTTTGGGTTGCAATCCGATCAGGTTTTTAAGAGATGAAGATGTATTCGATTTTGCCTTTTCTTCCAGGAGCTTGCCTAAAAGAATAAAAGTTATTATAACTGCCGAAGCCTCAAAATATACATGACTATGGATTCCTGCATTATAAAACAAATCCGGAAAAATAGTTACAGCTGAACTGTAGAGATATGAAATGGCTGTACTTAAAGTAACCAGGCTATCCATATTTGCAGAACCATGCTTTAACTGCTTCCAGGCGCCAACTGGAAACTGACGGCCAAACCATATAACAACAGGCGTTGCAAGAGCCATCATAATATAATTGGCATAAGGAATGTCCATGAAAACCATACCAACTATTACCAGGGGTAAGCTTAAAACAGCGGCTCCGATTGTGTTAATCCTGATTTTTTTAAAATAATTCTGCTGCGCCTCCTCTTTCAATTCCTGACTGTTTTCTTCTTCAATAATTATATCGTACCCTATTGATTGTACTGACTTCTTTATTTCCTCAGGAGAGATTTCTTCAGGCAGGAACTCCACAAGAATAGAAGTGTCGGCAAAATTTACTGATGCACTCTTAATTCCGGGCAATGATTTTACGAATGCCTCGGTTCTGGCAGCACATGAGGCACACGACATTCCCGTTACAGGATAAGTTTTCAGGATCTGGATCGCTGGAGGCATAGAATTTTTAGATTATTAACTTGTAAACAAAAGTCATTAAAAATAAAAATATGACGATTGGCAAAATTAATCTATTAATCAAACAAATTAAATACATTAAAGTTTTTTGGTTAAAGTATCTGTATTTGAAGTCAGCTTCTGACAAAATGGATAAAGATTTTTCTAATTATACATACTTTATCAGATTATTCTGAGTTTTTCAAGGAAACTGATGTGAATATATTAAACAATATTTTGAAAGAGCTGGCAGGTTTATAGTATTTCTGCACGATACATTTACTATTTTTGTAAAAATCAATTTTATGGATTCTATTAATAAGAGCCTTATAGAAAAGGCATGGGATGACAGATTATTACTCAATGACCCGGAAGTAAAGAATGAAATAAACAAAACAATTGATTTACTTGATAAGGGGCTGATCAGGGTTGCAGAACCCGGAGAAAACGGCTGGATAGTAAACCACTGGATAAAAAAAGCTATAATTCTCTATTTCCCAATCAGAAAGATGGAAACTATTGAAATAGGACCTTTCGAATTTCATGATAAAATCCCTTTGAAAAAAAACTATAAGTCGTTGGGGATAAGAGTTGTTCCGCACGCGATAGCAAGGTATGGATCCTTCCTGGCCCCTGGCGTTATTATGATGCCATCTTATGTAAATATAGGAGCACATGTTGAAGAAGGTACGATGGTTGATACCTGGGCTACTGTCGGGTCTTGTGCACAGGTTGGCAAGAATGTCCACCTCAGCGGAGGAGTAGGTATCGGAGGAGTGCTTGAACCAATACAGGCATCTCCCGTGATTATAGAGGATAACTGTTTTATCGGATCAAGATGTATAGTCGTTGAAGGCGCCCACATCGGCAGAGAAGCAGTACTGGGTGCAAATGTTGTAATTACAAACAGTACAAAAATAATTGATGTTACTTCTGAAATTAAAACTGAATATAAAGGTTATGTTCCACCACGATCTGTGGTTATACCAGGATCTTATCTGAAGAAATTCCCTGCCGGTGATTTTAGTGTGCCATGTGCGCTTATTATCGGCACGAGGAAAGAGTCTACAGATAAGAAAACATCTCTTAATGAGGCATTGAGGGAGTACGATATTCCGGCATGATAATTGAACTTGTGGTATAAAACAGACTCTCTCAAAACTAAAGTAATTTGACCAGATAAGAAAAATACATTACCTTTAAAATTGATAATAATTGATTTTGTGCTAATTTTGAGCACAATCCTAACTAACACCATTGTATGCCTAAAATATCTGCTGTAATAATAACATATAATGAAGAGCTGTTTATAGGAAAATGTCTCTCATCATTAGATGGGATTGCTGATGAAATAGTAGTTGTTGATTCATTCTCCACGGATTCTACTGAAGAGATATGTAAGAAATTTAATGTCAAATTTGTAAAACATGCATTTGAAGGATTCCGGGATCAGAAGAATTATGCCCTTAGACTGGCAACATACAAGAATATTCTGTCGCTCGATGCTGACGAAGCCCTAAGCGACAGATTGAGGGAATCAATAATTGCTATCAAAGATAAATGGGATTATGACGGGTATCTCTTTAACCGACGAAGTAATTATTGCGGGAAATGGATAAGTCATTCTGAGTGGTATCCCGACAGACAGCTAAGGCTTTTCTATGCTGATCATGGTAAATGGGGTGAACTCAACCTGCATGAAAAATTCTTAATGTCGAACGGATCCACAATAGGCAGGTTGGAAGGCGACCTGCTCCATTGGCCCTTTGCATCGCTTCAGGATCATATCGATAAAATGAATACTTATGCCCTTATCGGAGCTGAAGAGTTTCATAAGGCAGGAAGAAAATCTGGTCTTCTGACACCATATATTCATTATTTCTGGGGATTTTTCAGATCATATATATTAAAGATGGGCTTCCTTGATGGCCGGGACGGATATCTTATCTGTTCAATTTACGCAAAATCCAGTTTCCATAAATACAAGAAGCTGAGGCTTCTGAACAATAATAGAGTTGTCAAATAGCTTCGTTTAAATGACTTTTGAAGAAGATATAAAAGAGTCATTGAATACCCTGAGACAAGGTGGTATTATTCTCTATCCAACAGATACTATCTGGGGTCTGGGATGTGACCCGGTCAATGAAGCCGCAGTTAACAAAATCTTTAAGATAAAATCAAGAGGTGAAAGTAAAAGCCTCATTATTCTTGTTGACAGCTTATCTATGATTGAGCGGTATGTAACAGAAATTCCTGAAATAGTATATGAGCTGGCAGATGTTTCAGATACTCCCCTCACAATTATTTACCCGAAAGGTAAAAATCTTGCAACAGGGGTCTGCAGTGAAGATGGTTCAATAGCAATAAGAATATGTCATGATGAATTCTGCAGAGAATTAATAAACCGTTTTCGTAAACCCATTGTCTCTACTTCAGCAAATTTAAGTGGTAGTTCCTCTCCCGGGAATTTCAGTGAAGTCGAAAAAACTCTGATCAATAAAGTCGATTTTGTAGTAAAGTACCGTCAGGATGACAGGAGCAACAGTTTAGCTTCCCCGGTCATCCAAGTGAATTCTGACGGAACAATTAAGATTATCAGAAAATAAACTATTTCGATCTTACCTTCCCTGATCCTGAAACATGGGCGTCAACTCTCGGGTTACCCTCTATGTCACATTCCCACTTCCCTAATAACTGCATCTACAGAATTTATTTTTTTAGTTAATTTCCAGAAGTCCTTC
>JANYIW010000181.1 GCA_025358645.1 Bacteroidales bacterium | reverse complement strand
TGTTTATCAATCGGGAGAATGCAATCAGTAGATTTTTTGCATTTCCGAGAGGTAAATCTCCACTCGCTGTTTTTTCCATAAAAAGGGCAGCCTCGTCAGGTGCATCTAAGCCCGACAATCGTCCAGCTCTGGTTATTGCTTGTGCTATTAAGGCATCACCAGATTTTGCAGAGAACGTAGAACTCTCTAATTCAATAAGTACTTTTGACTTTAATTTTCTTAAGGCTTCATAATATTTAGGAGTTTTTTCAGGTTCCGTCATCTCTGATTTTGCTGTGAGATAGGCGACCAAATTCAACCATTTACCCAAAACTCTGGCTGAGGAAACAATTTTAGGATCTATTTTTTCCATTTTTATAAAGTATATGTTAAACAATATTTTGACTGGACTTGGATATTCTGCCCGAAAGGCCAGAAAATCTTTAAATGATGAATGAGTGAATAATTGGAGGAATCTACTTGTGAATAAATAAAATTTCTGGTATTCTGTTTTTTTACTTAGTCTTTGTTCTTGGTTGTATAATTTTGAATAATAAAGACTGTCTACAATGGTTTTTAACTTTCCTTCTTTTGCTAAATCGATTACATGATGATTATAGGTAAAAGTAGTTGCTCCCCCATATTTTATCATGTACATTGTTGCCTTTTTTAAGCTTTCCAAAACTCTTTTGGCCTGTTCTGAATATTCTGCATCTTTAGCTATTTCTCCAATAGCTCCCAATAAAGCAACGCTTCCTAATGAAATACTTTTAGTTGAATTTGGAAAGTTACCATGAAAAATAAGCGGTCTATCGGGTTTATAAGTAGTTTTTTTATTATTCCCTTTGCCTTTTTCTATAGAAAAAACACGACCGATGAAAAAATCCTTTTCCTTGGTTGTGTACATTTTTTTGAAGAAATTTATGAAGTCAATCAAATCATTAATTTTGGCTAAGTCCGGAATAATACAAAAATTACAACTTTCTTTCCAGTAGTAAATTGCAGGTTTATTTGGTGTTAAACATGATATTATAGAAAGACCAACTTCTTGTAAATCCAGTTTTGCAGATGTCTTTGATGTTCCACCCGATTCTGTGAATTTCAGATAGTCACCGGCCATTGGCGTTGTTGCATTCAGAGCATCAAAAGTTTTGTTTTTATTTTTACTTAATAACTCTGCAACTTCCTTTGCATATTTCCAAGTAGTCGCTGCCGCTCCATCTGTTGTAATAACATGAGGTGATAAAAATATGCCTAATTCTGGTTTCCCTTTGATTCCTAAAAAGTTTTCTTCATTAGCAAAGCAGTATCTGATTTTCTCTTTACCTTCAATTGTTTCAGTCGGAACACACCTGAAAGTTTCCATGCTACTTAATAGTGTTTGTCTAATGTGAGCGTTTTCAATTTGTTCAGGAGATGAAAGCTCATTATCACTGCAAACAAAAGCTTGTGCATATCTGATGAATGGATGAATCATGTTCTGAGTTTATTAATAGTTACATTTACCCAACCTTCACTAGTACCCAAATATCCAATGTTTTCACTCTGTAATTTAGATGTCAAGTGATCAAATAAAGTTGAATCAATTGAAAGTTTTATTTGAAAATTGCCATCATATAAAGCAAACTCTCTTTTTGTAGGAGTACTGTAGTACATTGGAAATTTTCCCATATACCTCTTGAATAGCCGATCAAGTAATGAATTCTTTTCTTTTGGCTTCCTCTTCGTATCAGATTCAATCCTTTTCTTTATAAGAGACCATTTGTCAATGAATGCACCATCCATATATCTAGCACCTAAGGTATGTCTGAATGAGTCTGTTCTTCTGAAAGCTCTACTCCATAGATCATCATAGTGCCCAAGCTGTGGTGGAATTAATGGCAATTCAACTTCAAAATATTCCCAAAGCAATGGAATATAGGTTGACCCTCTTGACCCATTAGAATACGCCAACTTTTGTTTTCGCCTAAGTGTAATTAATTCTTGAATTATTGCTTTTCGATCCTCTAAATCAATATGCCACCCCATAATATTTTCAAAAAGGCCACAAAGCATTTTTTTGTCCGGGCTTTTAAGAGTTTTGTAGTAAGACCCCGGAAGTTCGGTTACCATCGAAAGCGGAGCTAGCGGCTCAATTTCCAATATAACTTCCAGATTTGGGTCTGGAAGTCTTTTTAGAATTGATAAATCTATGTTTTCCATATAATTAGGTCTTATTTTCGTAAATCAATCATTTTACATCATTGTTTTTAAACCTTACAGGATTAGTTACTATTTTATTGCCCCAAATCCAATCCCGGTCGAATTTCCCAATCCTACATTCCAGGCAAACAGTTTTGTTTCGGGTTTGCCTTTTATTATCACGTAACACCAGTTTGCCTTATTCTTAATACCATTATAATTCACCATTTTACTTCCTGCTTTACGATAACCTGCATCAAAATTTATTTCAAGTGTATCATCTTTCAATCCGGCTTGTTCCATTTTTGTTATCATGGTCTCCTTCAAATATGAACCTGCCCTGGGATCATCATAAAGTATATGATCAATCTTTTCTCCGTTCATCCTTTTAATAAAGACAGGGCTACCCGGGAAAAACAGCTCTCTTCCGGAAAGATCAGGATCTTCCTGCATAAAAATTTCCCTGACTTCCAAACCGTTAAACATTGTCCTGTCGGCCTGTATTCCGGATATAAGTTTTTGTATCTGTTCAGGGTAATGCGAGCTGAAGAAAAATGATATGCCTTTTTCGAAAATAAGCCCGGCTTTAGTCACCTTACCT
>JANYIW010000179.1 GCA_025358645.1 Bacteroidales bacterium | reverse complement strand
AAAACACTTCCAACATTTAATCCAGGCAAACAGGGTGGCAAAACAGTACCCGTCTGGTATATGGTCCCAATCACATTCACATTAAAATAATTTCTGGTAATATTTCATACTAAGGGACAGGTCGCGACCTGTCCTTTCGTTTTGTAAATCAAATTCAGTAAATTTGCATACTGCAATTATTCAAATTATGAATCTTGATGAAAGAATAAAATCATTTGCTCTTCTGGGTGAGACTCTTCGGGAATCATTAAATATCAGTCTGTTAGCTGCAGGAGAGTCAGGTCGCGATCTGTCCGTCATTAATACATTGATTGACAACCAGTATACACATAATGCCTGGTTCACGCCGGATAATGTAAGAAAAGCTGTAAACGCGATAGCTGGTGAACTTACAGAGGAGAATCTGATCAAATGGACCAATGCCTATCCCGGACTGCATGAGCAACAAAAACAATTAAGAATTGGAGTAATAATGGCTGGCAATATTCCACTTGTCGGTTTTCATGACTTTCTTTCAGTACTTATTTCAGGAAATAATCTCATTGCTAAAACCAGCTCAAAAGATTATGAACTGATTATTTACATAAGCAATATCCTCTGTTCAATAAACCCACTATTCAGAAACAGAATTGAATTTACTAAAGGTACTCTTACAGATTTTGATGCGGTAATTGCTACAGGAAGTGATAACAACTCCAGGTACTTTGATTACTATTTTGGTAAATATCCAAATATTATAAGGAAGAACAGAAACAGTATAGCAATCATTCAAGGAGATGAAACTGAAGAGGAATTAAAAAGCCTCGGCACCGATATTTTCTCATATTTTGGTCTTGGATGCAGAAATGTATCAAAGCTTTATCTGCCAAAAGGTTATGACTTAAAAGCAATTGTAAAGCATTGGGACAATTACAGTAATGTTATCAGCCATTCAAAATATGCGAATAACTACGATTTCAATAAAGCTGTTTTCCTGGTGAATAAAGAAACGTTTTACGATACAGGTTATCTCTTATTAAAGGAAGAAAGCAGAATCTCCTCCCCGGTATCTGTTCTTTATTATGAATATTATGAATCTCCAGATGCTGTTAAACAACAAACCGAGCTCCTAAAGGAAAAAATTCAATGTCAAGTGGGTAAATGTAACATCCCGTTTGGTAAAGCACAGTCGCCTCATCTGTGGGATTATGCCGATGGAATTGATACAATAGAATTTCTTCTAAAAAAAAATTAGCCGGAATATTGTAAAGTAAAAAATATTATATTGCACCCATCGAATTAATACATATTATGGTTTACAAATTTGTAGTGTTATCAGATGAAGATGAGTCATTTGTCAGGGAATTTGAATTTCTTGATACACATACATTAATGGATTTCCACACACAAATTCAGGATGAATTGGAGTTTGACAAATCTCAGATGGCTTCATTTTTTATGGCAACAGACAATTGGGAAAAGGAAGAAGAATTCACTCTCTTTGATATGGGTACTGGTTCTTCAACGATGGAAATTGCTGTTCTCGAAGATATTATTTTCCGGAAAAACCAGAAACTGATCTATGTATTCGATTTTTTCAATGACAGATCTCTCTTTATTGAAAACACCGGTGAGGTAAAAGAGACTGATGGTCGCGAATATCCATCCTGCATAAATTCGAAAGGAGTCCCTCCCAAACAGGTGATTTTCGGAGGAGCCTCACGGAAACTATATAACAACATTGTTGTTTCAGATGATGATGATGACGTTGATGTTGATGTTGATGCTGAACCAGAAGTTGATGATCTCTTCCTTAATGGTGATGATGAAGAGACTCTGCCCGATTTCGAAAATATAGAAAACCTGAACGAGGACGAAGTATAGTCTTCACCTGCTCAATATTCGATGAAAAATTTTCTGATAGTTCTGGTTGGTCCGACCGGGGTCGGCAAAACCGATATTTCTATTGACATTGCCCGATATTTTAAATCTGAAATAATTTCAGCTGACTCCCGGCAGTTCTTCAGGGAGATGAAAATCGGTACGGCAGTTCCTACCGAGCTACAACTTAGTACAATAAAACATTATTTTATAGGATTCTTATCCATAAAAGATTATTACAGCTCAAGTCTTTTCGAGAGAGATGTTCTGGAACTTCTTCCAAAACTCTTCTCCAAAAATAATATAATTCTGATGTCCGGTGGCTCAGGAATGTATATTGATTCTGTATGTAATGGAATTGACGACATACCCGATGTTGATCCGGATGTAAGGAAAAAATACATTGATCAATATAATACAGAGGGAATAGAAGGATTAAGAGTTACCTTAAAACTACTTGATCCTGAATATTATGCAAATGTTGATCTGAAAAATTATAAAAGGATAATCAGAGCTCTGGAGATTTGTGATACGGCCGGCAGACCATATTCCTCCTTCCTTAAAAAACAAAAAAGAGAAAGAGATTTTGGTATTATCAAAATAGGCCTTGAGAGACCAAGGGAAGATCTTTACAATAGGATTAATTCCAGGGTTGATAATATGGTTGCAATGGGACTGAAGAATGAGGCAAAACAGCTTTATGAATTTCGAAACCTGAATGCCCTCCAAAGTGTTGGTTATAGAGAATTTTTTGATGTTTTTGAAGGGAATATATCAGAAGAAAAAGCAATTGAACTTATAAAAAGGAACAGCCGAAGGTATGCAAAGCGACAGCTGACATGGTGGGGTAAGGATAAGGATATTAAATGGTTAAACCCTGAACATACTCCGGAAATTATCCAATTTATTGAAAATGAAATAAAATCCTGAAGTCTTAAATCCCATTGAGCTGTCGTTAAAGTCAGGTCAGTCTTTTTAATCTCTGAATGGTATTTATCGGATTAGCTGAAGCGAAAACCGAATTACCGGCTACCAGAACATTAACGCCCGATTCTATAAGCTTTGCAGCATTTATTGTATCGATACCACCATCGACTTCAATTAAAACTTCGTAACCGCCGGCATCAATCATTTTACGAAGCTCAGAGATCTTATTATAGCTCTCTTTGATAAATAATTGCCCACCAAACCCGGGATTTACTGTCATGATCAGGACCATATCAATAGATGGCAGTATATTTTTAAGAAGAGAGACAGGTGTATGAGGGTTTATTGCAACACCGGCTTTCATTCCCAGATTACGTATTTCTGTTACTGTCCGATGGAGGTGAGTACAGGCTTCATATTGAACGGTAAGTATATTGGCGCCAACTTCACTGAAGCGTGTCAGATATCTGTCGGGATCTATTATCATCAGATGAACATCGAGAGGTTTTGATGCTACTTTTTTTACCGCCTTAATAACCGGGAATCCGAATGATATATTCGGTACAAAAACACCATCCATGATATCGAGGTGAAGCCAGTCAGCTTCACTTCTGTTTATCATTGTGACATCATTTTCCAGATTTGCAAAATCGGCTGCCAGAAGAGATGGAGATACCAGATGTTCCATTTAAGATTATTTTGGGAAAATATAAATACAAATTGTTATCCGAGGTATGATTTCAGTATTCTGCAGCGTGTTGTAAACTGTATCCTTTTTATAGCTTTTTCCTTTATCTGCCTGACTCTTTCACGTGTCAGACTCAACTCCTCGCCAATCTCCTCAAGTGTATAAGGATGTTTCGCACCTAGACCGAAATATAATTTCAAAACCCTTGATTCGCGGGGAGATAGCGTATTAAGCGCCCTTTCTATCTCATAAGCGAGGGATTCAGTAATAAGGTTTTTATCAGGACTTGGTGTATCAGCGCTCTGCAGAACATCGTACATGTTATTATCCTCCTCCGAACTTATCGGAGCATCCATGCTGACAGTACGTCCATTGGTTTTCAATGCATCCTTAACCTCTTCTGGAATCATCTCAAGTATTTCAGCAATTTCCTGAGAGGAAGGTTCCCTTTCATATTCCTGTTCCAGTCGTGCGAAAGTTCTGTTTATGCGGTTGATAGATCCGATTTTATTAACCGGGAGCCTTACTATCCTGGCCTGCTCAGCAAGAGATTGGAGAATCGCCTGACGAATCCACCAAACAGCATAAGAGATAAATTTAAAGCCTCTTGTCTCATCAAAACGCTGCGCCGCTTTCATCAGACCAAGGTTACCCTCATTAATCAGATCAGGAAGACTCATACCCTGATTTTGATATTGTTTTGCGACAGACACGACAAATCTAAGATTTGCTTTCACTAGCTTTCTCAGAGCTTCAGTTTCGCCAGATTTAATCCTCCTGGCAAGAATAACTTCTTCGTCAGGTGAAATAAGCTCTACCCTGCCAATCTCCTGGAGATATTTATCCAGCGATGGCGTTTCGCGATTAGTAACCTGTTTTGTTATCTTAAGCTGACGCATTTAATGGCCAGTTTTTAGTTTAATGACGAAATATCAGGCAATAGGTACAATTTTAGTTAAAAAAAGCAACTTTACAACACATTATACTAATTATTTTTTGGTGAGTAATAGTTTTTTAGTAAATTGCAAAGTTATTTTACATATTGAAAATCAAATTATTCAATAATTTGATAAAGCCCGTTGCATTTTTAATAGTATTTATAAGGGTATATATTAGCAATTTTATTTAATATTGCACCGGCATTTTAGGATATGTGAAGTAGTTGCAGCATAATCCATCGGGTTCATCTTCATATCTTGACCCGTGTTTCCAACAAAATCATTAAAATCTCTTATATTCCATTTATCATTACAATATGTACGACATTCTTGAGTTAAGTAAGAAACTGCTTCCTGAGTTAAAAAACATAGCAAAGGAGCTTAAAATCAAAAAAGCAGAATCTTTGAAAAAACAGGATTTGATCTATAAAATCCTTGACCAGCAGGCGATTGAAGCCACAGAAATCACAATCCCACCAAAAACCGCAACAGAGGAGATAATATCTTCAGCTGAGGTTAATAACATGGAAGCTGATGCTGCTATGAGAAGAGGAAAACGTCCAAGGACTTTAAAGCCGGTGGTTAAAAAAACTATTGAATCTGTTATGTCCGTTTCCCCTGATGGGGTTAAGAGACCCGAACCCAGACCAGGAAATTGGCAGGAACAGATAAAAAACCAGGAAAAATCTGACATGAAAGCAGATTTATTTAAAAAACCAGACCAGTTACGAGATAACAGAAAAGCTCCGAAATGGAGAACTGATCAAAAACTTGAAGAAAGGAATGAAAGGAGAGATAGGTTTGACACTCCTCCGACCTTAAATTTTGAGAGGAACAGATCCGAATCTGTCTCTGAACCTGTTATAGATAATGCGATTCCGGCACTAATTGTGGATGTCCCGCCGGAAGAAAATAAGCAAGCTACTGATGCCTATTTCGGCGAAGCAAATATTGAATCATCGGTAAAAGAGATTCTTCATGAGACAATTCCTGTAAAAGAAGAAAAGAGAGAAAGACCTTATGATTTTGAGGGCATAATATATAATACAGGCGTTCTTGAAATCATGCCGGACGGTTACGGATTTCTAAGATCTCCCGACTATAATTATCTGAATTCACCTGATGATATATATGTATCGCAGTCACAGATAAAACTTTTCGGTTTAAAGACAGGGGATACAATTAAAGGATCAATTCGTCCTCCAAAGGAGGGTGAAAAATATTTTCCTCTTATAAAAGTTGATGAGATTAATGGCAGAAGTCCTGATTTTATAAGAGACAGAGTACCTTTTGATTTCCTGACACCACTTTTCCCTGATGAAAAATTTACTCTCTGCCAACCAGGTGAAGGATCCTTATCAGTTAGGGTAATTGATATGTTCACTCCAATTGGAAAAGGCCAGAGGGGTTTAATTGTTGCCCAGCCAAAAACCGGTAAAACCATTCTCCTTCAGGAGATTGCTAATGCCATTGCTAAATACCATCCCGAAGTTTACCTGATGATATTGCTGATTGATGAAAGACCTGAAGAAGTTACAGATATGGCAAGGAACGTAAAAGCAGAAGTTATTGCCTCAACATTTGACGAACCTGCAGAACGCCATTGCCGTGTTGCAAATATAGTTCTTGAAAAAGCTAAACGGCTTGTCGAGTGCGGTCATGATGTTGTAATTCTTCTTGACTCTATTACCAGACTTGCACGGGCATTCAATACAACAGCGCCTGCCTCGGGGAAAGTGTTATCGGGAGGTGTTGATTCCAATGCTCTGCATAAGCCGAAAAGGTTTTTCGGCGCTGCACGAAACATTGAAAACGGAGGATCACTTACAATCCTTGCTACTGCTCTTACGGAAACAGGATCAAAAATGGATGATGTAATCTTTGAGGAGTTTAAGGGAACTGGTAACATGGAATTGCAGCTCGACCGTAAACTTTCAAACAGGAGAATATTCCCATCCATTGACATACCTGCTTCCAGCACACGTAGAGAAGATCTTCTTCTGAATAAAAGCATCCTTCAAAAGATCTGGGTTTTACGTAATTTCCTTACTGATATGAACTCTGTTGAAGCTATGGAATTTCTCCGCGACAGACTACTTCAGGCTAAATCGAATGAAGAGTTTCTGATTTCAATGAATGGAGGATAACAAGTAGAAATTTTTTATAATTTTGCACTTTCTTTCAAAAACATACTTTTAAATCAAATATATAAATCACAATGGTTACAAAAAAATTTATAACATGCGACGGCAATCAGGCCGCGGCGCATGTAGCATATATGTTTAGCGAAGTAGCTTGCATATATCCTATCACACCTTCTTCCACCATGGCAGAATTCATTGATGAATGGGCTGCCAGCGGATTAAAGAATATTTTCGGAGAACAGGTTAAGGTAGTTGAGATGCAATCTGAAGCAGGAGCTGCAGGTGCATTACACGGCGCACTCCAGACCGGCGCTTTATGCACCACATATACCTGTTCACAAGGCCTACTTCTCATGATACCTAATATGTATAAAATCGCAGGAGAGCTTCTTCCTGCAGTATTCCATGTTAGTGCTCGTGCGGTAGCATCTCACGCTCTTTCAATATTCGGGGATCACAGCGATATTTATGCTACACGTCAGACCGGTTTTGCAATGTTAGCCAGCAGCAGTGTACAGGAGATTATGGACCTTGCAGGTGTTGCACACCTTTCAGCTATCAAATCAAGAATTCCATTTCTTCATTTCTTTGATGGTTTCAGATCATCACATGAGGTTCAGAAAATTGAATATCTCGATATAGAAGACCTTAAGAAACTTATTGATCTCGATGCACTTAAAAAATTCCGTGAAAATGCACTGAATCCTGAACATCCTGTTACCAGAGGTACAGCACAGAACCCCGATATTTTCTTCCAGGCTAAAGAGTCAATTAATAAATTTTACGAACCTATTCCGGATATCGTGAACTCGTATATGGGTGATATAACAAAACTTACAGGAAGAGAATATAAACCATTCACCTATTATGGCGCACCCGATGCAGAAAAAATTATCATCGCGATGGGTTCAATTTCAGAGACTACCAAAGAAACAATCGATTATCTTGCAGCTAAAGGAGAAAAAGCAGGATTGATAACTGTTCATCTTTATCGTCCATTCTCGTCAAAATACTTTTTTGATGTTTTCCCAAAATCAGTAAGGAAAATAACAGTCCTGGACAGAACAAAAGAGCCCGGAGCTAATGGAGAACCTCTTTACCTCGATGTAAAAGAAATGTTCTACGACAGACAGGAAAGACCTGTGATAGTAGGTGGCCGTTACGGACTCAGTTCAAAAGATACAACACCAAGTATGGTTTTATCGGTTTTTGAGAATATGAATCTCAAAGAACCCAAGAACCAGTTTACTGTAGGTATTATTGATGACGTTACATTCAAATCACTTCCTATACTTCCGGAAATACATGTTGCCCTTCCGGGTACATATTCCGCAAAATTCTACGGACTTGGATCAGACGGTACCGTTGGTGCGAATAAAAACTCTATTAAGATAATAGGTGATTCAACCGACAAATATTGCCAGGCTTATTTCGCATACGATTCAAAAAAATCAGGGGGTATAACAACATCACACCTCCGTTTTGGAGATAAACCTATCCGTTCACCATACCTCGTTAATACACCTGACTTTGTTGCATGCCATGTACCTTCTTACCTTAATAAATATGATATGCTGAAAGGATTGAAGAAGGGAGGAACTTTTCTTCTGAATTCAATCTGGGATGTTGAAGGAACAAAAAAACATCTACCTGATCATATAAAGAAGTACATGGCTGAAAACCATATTAACTTCTATACAATCAATGCAACTCTTATTGCAGAGGAACTTGGTCTCGGAACACGTACAAATACAATAATGCAGGCTGCTTTCTTTAAGGTAGCTAATGTGATCCCTCATGAAAAGGCCGAATCTGAAATGAAAAAGGCTATTTATAAGAGTTATGGCAAGAAAGGCGAAGATGTTGTTAATATGAACAATGCGGCTGTAGATAAAGGAAGTGCAGTTGAAAAGATTGAGATTCCCGCAGAGTGGGCAAATATTAAAGTTAAGAACGAAACTGACACCCGCGATATACCGGATTTTATCCGTGATATAATGGAGCCTATTAACTCTATGAAAGGTGATGACCTTCCCGTTAGTGCGTTTTCCGGTAGGGAAGATGGAACCTTTCCATCCGGTACTTCACAGTACGAAAAACGCGGTATTGCAGTGAATGTTCCGGAGTGGCAGCCAAATGAATGTATCCAGTGTAATCAGTGTTCTTATGTATGTCCTCACGCCTCAATACGTCCGTTCCTGATGACTGATGAAGAGGCTTCAAATGCTCCTGAAGGAACCCAAACTATTCAGGGTATTCCGGGCGCTCTTAAAGCATTCAAGTTCAAGATTCAGGTTAGTGTTCTCGACTGTACAGGATGCAGCAACTGCGCCGATGTATGTCCTTCAAAGAACAAAGCGTTAATAATGAAACCACTTGAAACACAACTTGTAGAGATTCCCCGCTGGACTTATATGCATGAAAAAGTTGGTTATAAAGATACAGTAGTTGACAAATTTGTAAATGTGAAGAACAGCCAGTTTGCTCAACCATTATTTGAATTCTCGGGTGCATGTGCCGGTTGTGGTGAAACACCCTATATCAAATCTATTACTCAGCTTTTTGGCGACAGGATGATAGTTTCTAATGCAACAGGATGCTCCTCAATTTACGGCGGCTCTGCTCCTTCAACCCCATATACACATAATAAAAACGGGTTTGGACCAGCATGGGCTAACTCATTGTTTGAGGACAATGCAGAATACGGACTTGGCCTTTCACTCGGAGCGAATAAACTGAGAGATCGAATTGCACTTCGCATGACCGGAGCTCTTGCAAACGGGTCAGTAAGCGCTGAAACAAAAGCAATATTTGAAGAGTGGCTCAAAGGAAAAGATAATGCCGAAGCTTCCAGAATTGCATCTGCAAAAGTTATAGAAGCCTGTAAAAAAGAGAAATCTGAAGTTGCAAAAGAGATTCTGAGCCTCAAACAATATCTTGTTAAAAAATCTCATTGGATCTTTGGCGGTGACGGTTGGGCTTATGATATCGGATATGGCGGACTTGATCATGTTTTAGCTTCAGGTGAAGATGTAAACATACTCGTTCTGGATACCGAAGTATATTCTAATACCGGAGGTCAGGCGTCAAAATCAACTCCTGCAGGCGCTGTTGCAAAATTTGCTGCTTCAGGTAAAAAAATCCGTAAAAAGGATCTTGGAATGATGGCAATGAGTTATGGTTATGTTTATGTAGCACAGGTTGCAATGGGATCAAGTAACGCCCAGTATTTTAAGGCACTCAAAGAGGCTGAAGCTTTTCCGGGGCCATCACTCATCATAGCGTACTCACCATGTATTAACCATGGACTAAGGGATGGTATGGGCAAGACTCAGGCTCAGACAAAAGATGCAGTTGCATCAGGTTACTGGCATACTTACAGGTTTAACCCATCACTTGAAAATGAAGGAAAAAATCCATTTACACTCGATTCAAAGGAGCCTGACTGGACAAAATTCCAGGACTTCCTGAAGTCGGAAGTGCGTTATACATCACTTATGAAAGCATTCCCAGGTGAAGCTGAGACACTATTTAAAGCTGCCGAAGAGAATGCCAAATGGAGGTACAAATCATACCAACGGTTAGCTGCGATGGAATTTGCAGTACCGGAAACAAAATCAGAATAGTAAGGTCTGAAGATAGAAAAAGCCATCCTGCCGGGTGGTTTTTTTTGTACTTTTGTACCTGGTATAAATATATGGGCAGGATAATCGGAATAGATTGTGGGTTGAAAAGGATCGGACTGGCTGTTACGGATCCATTGCAGATTTTTGCTTCACCTCTGGTTACTGTTAGTCCCGCGGAATTTGACAACTTTATTAAGGATTATCTTAAAACGGATGAAGTGGACGCTTTTGTCATTGGTTATCCCGTACAAATGAACAACCAGCCCAGCGCATCTGTTGTTTATATCAATCCATTTATAAAAAAACTTAAAAAGACTTACCCGGAAAAACATATATATCTTGCAGATGAAAGATTTACTTCGCAAATGGCTCTCAGGACAATGATCGAAGGAGGAGTGAAAAAGAAAGACAGACAGAATAAAGCGATGGTTGATAAAATTAGCGCTTCTATCATTCTTCAGTCATTCCTTGATAACAGATCTAATAAAACAGAAAATATTAAACAGACATGACTTATCCAATTGTTGTATATGGACATCCTGTATTAAGAAAAGTTGCAGTAGAGATTAATAAAGATTATCCTAAGCTGAATCAACTGATTGAAGATCTTTTTGAAACTATGTATCACTCTGAAGGACTGGGTCTTGCAGCACCACAAATTGGAAAATCAATAAGAATATTTGTGATAGACGGAAAACCGGCATCTGAAGATGAACCATCGCTTGCAGAATTCAAAAAAACGTTTATAAATGCTAAAATCTCTGAGCGATGCGGTGAACTACAACCAATGAATGAAGGATGTTTAAGTATTCCGAATTTAAGGGAAGAAGTTATGCGGGAGTCACATATAAGGATAAGCTATTTTGACGAAAACTGGCAGTTTCACGATGAGGTTTTCGATGGTTATAAAGCAAGGATAATCCAACATGAGTATGATCATCTCGATGGCATATTATTTACTGATAAAGTAAGTCCTCTCAGACGAAGACTCCTCAAGAGCAAACTAACAGCTATAAGTAAAGGCAAGTTTGAAGCCGATTACAAGACAATTCTCCCCGGGCAGAAGATAAAATAAAACTTTTGCTTAACTTTATACAGTCTCATTAGCTGCGGACTGTGCTACATAAAGAAATTCCGTTTCTTCGTATTGGCCTGCCGTTATGTGCTGGAATTATTACAGGCCTCTATTTCAAACCGGATATTACTATCCTGGTAATTGTCTGTATTGTCGCTACCTCAGGATTTTCAATCAGTCTATTCTTCAACAAGTATCAATCCAACGTGATCTTTGGTTTTGCACTGACAATATCGCTTTTCATAAGCGGTTTGCTTCTTTATATAAATGAAAAAAACAGCCTTTCAACCCTTAAACCTGAAAAAACAGTATTCACAGGCACTCTGTCCGACTATCCCGAAGAAAAAGAGAATAGTTACAGGTTTACAGTAAAACTTAACAGAAAAATTGAGGGGGATAAATCTGAAGCTGTTAAAGGCTCTATCATACTTTACAACAAAAAAGGTTTATCACCTGCATCATTCCTTCCGGGCGATATAGTTATTATACGATGCACTCCCATTGAAATTGAAAATAGAGCCAATCCACATGAATTTGACTATAAATTTTTCATGGAAAACCAGGGTATCCGATACTATGCCTTTACTAACAGTCAGGATTTTATCAGGCATATTATTCCTGCTCACAGAAAAATTATTCACAGGGCATTGATTATACGGGAAAAAATTATCTCAATGTTCAGAGAACGCGGTATCAAAGGTGAAAGGCTGGCGTTGGTAGCTGCAATTACACTTGGACAGAAAAGTATGTTGGACCCTGAACAGAAAATGAATTTTATTAAAGCCGGCGTTATGCATATCATGGCAGTTTCGGGACTTCATGCAATAATCCTGAGTCTGTTTGTATTTAATCTTTTGTTTTTTATGAAAAGAAGATTCAATATACTCCGTATTATAATAACTATTCTGATTCTCTGGTCATTTGCATTTGTAACAGGGCTCACTCCTTCAGTCCTGCGGGCAACCCTGATGTTTTCATTTCTACAGGCGGGGAAATTGATGAAAAGACCTGTAAACGGAATAAACTCGGTGCTGGCGTCGGCATTTATTCTGATCATAGCCAGGCCATCAGTAATATTTGATGCAGGATTCCTGCTTTCATATTCGGCTGTGATTTATATTATCAGTTTTTACTACAGCTTTTTCCTGATCCTTCAATTCAAAAACTGGCTCTTAGATAAGATTTGGCAATCAGCTGTTGTAACTATTGTAGCTCAGGCAGGTACTCTTCCATTGACAATAATGCTTTTTAACAGGTTTCCTACATATTTCATACTTGCTAATATTACCATCGTACCACTCTCGAACTTATTGATTTTAACTGGTTGCCTTGTACCGATGTTTTTCCATATTCGTTTTCTATCGCTGCTTTTAGCTCTGCTTTTAAATTATCTGACCGGACTTACAGAGTTTCTTACAGCGTTCGCTGCTTCACTACCTTATTCGTCAATTGAAAATATTGGTTTGACAACCGCAGAATGCATTCTGCTGACCTGTACAATTTTTCTTATCAGTCATTGGCTATCAGATAGAAAATCTTTTAGAGTCATTTACCCGCTGATTTTTCTGACCCTTTTTGTCTTTTCAGGTTTGGCAAAAGATATCTTTTCAAAAACAACAAATGAATTAATAATATATAATACACCCGGCTCATTAACCATAGGAATCAGAACCGGTAAAATACTTAATCTCTTTTCCGATACCTCAATAGTTCGACCTGAAGTGAACAGACATTGTGCTACACTTGGACTAAAAATACAATTAACTGTTCTTAAAAATAATTATTACTGCAAAAAGGTAAGCGGGGAAAAGATACTTATCACCGATTTTTTGAATAAAAAAATCATTCAGAATTTTGTACCTGATATTGTTATCCTGACGGGTTCAACACCCAAAATTGAAAAAAATTTAAATTTGGTGAATTCTCCTGGCATAATAATTATTTCATCGGAAGCGACCTCAGGTTTTCGTTTCCCTCAGCAGACTGTTTTTTCCGGTATTGACTCAATTCATTTCGTAAGAAAGTCGGGGGCATTTATTAAAAGGATATGATCAGTTCATAAATAAAAATCGTAAAAAACTTGAGTATTAAGGGATTTATCTCTTATTTTGTCATGTTTTTTCAAAAAATTTTTTAATGAGAATAATAATTGCAGGAGCCGGTGAAGTGGGGACGCATCTCGCCAAAATGTTATCGAATGAAAATCATGAAATTATTCTTATCGATCCGGAAGAGTCCCGGCTTAAACCTATTGACAGTTCTCTTGATGTTCTGACACATGAAGGATCTGCTACCTCAGTGAAGATACTCGAGGATGTCCTCAGCAAAAAAACTGACCTTTTTATCGCGGTGACTCATTCCGAGGATACCAATATTACTGCCTCTATCCTTGCTAAAAGATTTGGAGCTGTAAAAACAATAGCCCGGATTGACAATCTCGACTACCTTGAACCTGCCAACCTGGAATTTTTTAAATCTATTGGAGTAGACTCACTGATATATCCTGAACTTATTGCTGCACGAGAGGTACTTGGCCTCCTTCACGAAACAGGATCGACTGAATTTATGGAGTTTTCAGATGGGAAACTGGCAATGTATGTTCAGAAACTTGATGAAAAGGCTCCAATCCTTAACAAAAGTCTTCAGGAAATTTCAGTCAGCCGCAGAACAGATAAGTACAGGGCTGTTGCAATCAAAAGAAATGATATAACTATCATACCGAGAGGAAATGAACACTTCCAGTTAGGAGATACGGTATTTGTTATCTCAACTCATGAAGGAATTGATGAAATGATGAAGACATCGGGGAAAGAGAATTTTGAAGCCAAAAGTATAATGATTCTTGGAGGTAGCAGGATTGGGAAACATGTAGCGATGTACCTGCAGAAAACATGTGAAGTAAAACTGATAGATTCAAATATTGAAAAATGTGAAGATCTTGCAGAAATTCTCGATAATACCCTGATAATTAACGGCGATGGCAGAAATGTTGATCTTCTTGAACAGGAAGGAATAACAAAAATGGATGCATTTGTTGCAGTAACCGGTAATTCAGAGACAAATATTCTTTCATGCCTGCTGGCTAAAAGGATGGGTGTAAAAAAGACTATTGCAGAAGTTGAAAACATGGAATTCATTAATCTTGCAGAGAACACCGGTATCGACACCATTATAAATAAAAAGATATCGGCGGCAAGCAGGATTTTCAGGCACACAACAAATCCCAATGTGACCCAGGTTAAATATATGACCGGAACTGATGCAGAAGTTATTGAATTTAATGTTCCGGAAAATTCAAAAATAACAAAGGGTACTTTACGGAGTATTAATTTTCCAAAAGATGCTATCGTTGGAGGTGGAACCAGAGATGGAGAACCATTCATTGCAACTGGTGATACAATAATCAAAGCTAACGATAAGGTTGTGGTATTTACTTTACCATCAGCCTACGAGAGGCTTTCCAGATACTTTACCTAACTGTTTATGATCAACTTCAGAATAATAGCCAGGGCTTTTAGCCTGTTGCTCATTGTTGAAGGTTTGTTCATGCTTGTCTCCGCGGGTGTTTCTTTCTTATACCACGAAGATGAAGCATCTGCATTTATTTATTCTGCGCTTATTGCCATTGTTGCAGGTGTTTTGGTTTTCACTCCTCTACGTAATAAAGAGAGAATTTTTGGAAACAAAGAAGGGTTTATAATTGTAACTGGTATCTGGCTTATTTTCAGCACTTTTGGATCATTGCCCTTTATTATCAGCGGCTCAATTACCAGCTTTGGGGATGCCTTTTTCGAGTCAATGTCGGGTTTTACAACCACGGGTGCTACAATTCTTACTAATATTGAATCTATGCCTCATGGGATCCTGTTCTGGCGAAGTCTTACCCAGTGGATGGGAGGAATCGGAATAATATTAATTTCGCTTTCCGTTTTTCCGGTTTTTAAATCATTCAATTTACAGATTGCTGTTGTTGAATTTTCAGGGCAACCAACCGATAAGATACATCCCAGAATTAAGGATGCAGCCAAACGGCTTATTGCTATTTATTTCTTCTTAACCCTTGCTGAAATCACTTTACTCATCTTTGGAGGAATGCCGTTTTTTGATGCTATCTGCCATTCATTTTCGACATTGTCAACTGGTGGTTTTTCAACTCGTAACAATGGAATTGCAGCCTTTTCCTCTCCTTATATAATGATTGTAATAACAATCTTTATGTTTATTGCAGGAACTAATATGACCCTCATTTACTTCGGTCTTAAGGGTAACTTTAAAAAGGTAGCAGGCAAAAATGAGTTTGTTTTTTACTCACTTATCTGCTTCATTTTTGTATCGGTAGTCACCCTGATTCTTTATTTTAAATCAGGTTTTTCTTTCGGTAAAGCTTTGCTTGATGGAGCTTTTCATGTTATCTCTATAATAACCACTACAGGGTTTTATACTCAGGACTATAATTTTTGGGGAAGCATAATTCTGATTATCCTTTTCATTTTGATGTTTACAGGAGGGACAGCCGGATCGACCAGCGGGGGAATTAAAATTGCCAGACTACTATTGATTACAAAGAACAACCGGCAGGAATTAAAAAGACTGATTCATCCAAGTGCTTTTATACCTGTTCGTCTTGATAAAAGAGTAATATCACAAAATACCATATACAACCTTCTGGTATTCATAATGTTATATTTTTTTGTAATGTGTTTTGGTACCTTTATCATATCATTTATGGGATATGATATTATTACCTCCTTCAGTACCTCTGCCTCAATGCTTGGCAATATTGGCCCCGGATTGGGAACCTTCGGTCCGTTTACGAATTATTCTTCACTCCCTATGGCTGGTAAATGGTTTCTGTCGGCATTGATGTTATTGGGACGGTTGGAATTACTTACCGTTATGATCCTTTTTAGCAAAAACTTTTACAGGAATTGATTTTCAAAGTTCAAGAACACCAAGCCCTTGTCTTACAATTTCAATTTCTTCCCCTGTACAGTCAACAATCGTTGAAGCTTCACTCCTGCCGAAACCACCATCAATCATTATGTCAGTAATATCGTGATACTTCTCATAAATAAGCTCGGGGTCGGTGGTATACTCAATTACTTCGTCCGAATCATGTATTGATGTCGTTATAATAGGTCGTCCAAGTTCCCTGACAATCTCCAATACAATATTATTATCGGGGATCCTGATCCCAACAGTCTTTTTCTTATTCTTAAACAGTTTTGGGATCTGGTTATTTGCCTGTATGATGAAAGTAAATGGCCCCGGAAGGTTCCTCTTCAGCAGTTTAAATAATGTATTGTCTCTGATAATTGTATATTCAGAAAGCTGGCTCATATCGTGGAATATCAGAGAAAGTTCCGGATTTTTCGGATTTAACCCCTTAAAACGGGCAATCTTCTCAATAGACTTTGTTGCCAGTATATCACATCCCATTGCATATACTGTATCGGTAGGGTAAATTATGATGCCTCCATCTTCAAGCAGGTCAACTACTTGCCTTATAGACTTCGGGTTCGGGTTTTCGTTATAAATTCGGATAAGCATTTCTGCGGGTATTTTACCCCCCATCCCCGTTTGGGGGTATTAAATAAAAAAAAGGGTAAGCCCCTTATATCGCACCGCTACAACTGCCTGCCCTTGCTACCTTCCGATCCTGGGGGAGTTCAGCAGGAGCTGGTCGTATAAGACTTACCCCGCACAAAAGTACAATTATTTGAGAAACCTGCAAAATAATTATTCCAAATTAACATCAGTCCTCATTTCTATTTTTACATTATATTTGTTGTTAATCATTTAACCTGTTTAAACTAATCAAATAACAAACATCATGGAAGAAAAAGTCAATGTCTGGAAAGCTAATTTAACAAATGGCCTGATATTAGCGCTGGTAGGAATAGCATTTTCACTGGTCCTGTATTTTTTTGACCTGACACTCAATAAAACGGCAGGTTATATTAATGTTCCTATTCAATTAATACTGCTGTATATTCTTCTAAAATCCTATCGTGATAATTCTATGCATGGGCAGATAACTTATGGTCAATCAGTTGGAGCTGGAGTAGTAATATTTGTATATGCTTCCATAATAGTGGCTATTTATACCTACCTGCTTTATACTGTGATTGATCCGGGACTAGCTAGTAAACAATTGGCAATGACTGAAGAACTTATGACAAAAAAAGGTGCACCTCAGGCGGCAATTGATGCCTCTATGGCAATGACCACGAAAATAATGAAGCCGGCAATAATTGCTTTTTTCAGTATTATTAAAACTGTGTTTTTTGGATTAATTTATTCACTTCTCGTAAGTATTTTTATTAAAAAAGAAGGCAATCCTCTGATTGACGTACCTGTAAACTAAACCTAATCAATTCTGATGGATTTGTCGATTGTTATCCCTGTTTATAATGAAGAGGAATCCATTCAGGAATTAACTGAATGGATAGTAAAGGTTTGTGCAATCAGGAGATACTCTTATGAGATAATCTTTATCGATGATGGAAGCTCAGATTCATCATGGGACAGGATTATTTTGATGGCCGGGAAGTTTAAGTACGTTAAGGGCTGCCGGTTCAGAAGGAACTATGGTAAGGCTGCCGCTCTTCATACAGGTTTTGGGGAAGCGTCCGGCAATGTCGTTATTACCATGGACTCAGATCTTCAGGATAGTCCGGATGAAATACCTGACCTTTACAGGATGATCATAACTGACGGATATGATCTTGTCTCGGGGTGGAAAAAGAAAAGATATGATCCTTTTGTAAAACGTATTACAAGTAAGTTTTATAATGGCACAGCAAGATGGTCATCCGGGATAAAACTGCATGATTTTAACTGTGGACTTAAAGCATACCGCCTCGAGGTTGTTAAGAGTATTGAGGTATTCGGAGAGATGCACAGGTACATACCCATGCTGGCAAAAGAAGCCGGATTCAGGAAGGTTGGAGAGAAAATTGTTGAACACCATTCAAGAAAATACGGAGTCACAAAATATGGGCTTGACAGATTTATTAAAGGATATCTTGATCTTTTAACAGTAGGTTTCATTACCAGATTCGGAAAAAGTCCCATGCATCTCTTTGGTTCTATGGGTACCCTGATGTTTATAATTGGCTTTATAATGGCTGGTTATCTTGGCATCAGAAAATTGGTTTTTATCTCTCACAACCTCAGGGCTCCCCTGGTCACTAACAGTCCATTCTTTTTCATTGCCCTGACAGTAATGATAATCGGTTCATTCCTCTTTCTTACAGGTTTCCTGGGAGAACTGGTAAATAGAAATTCCCCGGAGAGAAATAGTTATCTGATTAAGGATAAGGTCAATATATAGATGGCTCAGGGCGCAGGCATTGCCAATTTTTTCCTTTGCGAACTTTGCACAATTTCTTAGCGACCTTTGCGGTTAATGGATTTATTTACTTCCACAATCGCTTGTGTCATCTTTTCCCATGAAAACTTTTCTTTCTCCCGTTTTACCCCTTCTGTAAACTTTTCTTTCCTGTCATTATCAAAGAAGTCGATTATTGCTTCAGCAATGAATTCAGGTTCGGGTTTCACAACATAACCGCACTTGCCATCCGGAACAATTTCCCTAAGCCCTCCAACATCTGTTACCAGCATAGGTTTTTCAAAATAGAAGGCAATCTGTGTTACACCACTCTGTGTAGCAGATTTATAGGGTTGAACTACTATATCGGCTATGCTGAAAAAAAGAGGAACCTCATTATCTTTTATAAAATGATCAAAAAAGATAATTTCTCCTTCAAGATTGTACCTTTTAATCAGATCCTCATAAGGAGTTTTGTCCTCATAAAATTCTCCTGAAATTATGAGCTTCAGTTTCCTGTTTCTCAATCTTTTATCAGAAAATGCTTCGATCAAAAGATCAAGTCCCTTATATGCTCTGATAAATCCGAAGAAAAGGAGATATGAATTCTCTTCATCAAGTTTTAATTCCGCCAATGCCTCTTTGCGTCCGACTGGCAAACCATAATTATCGAATAATGGATGAGGAGAGAGCTTAACAGGAATCTTTTTATTGAAGGCATTAAGTTCATTTAAAACAGTCTGTGACATTACTATAGCGCCATCAATGCTTTTTGTAAAATACCTGGTCAGAGCTTTATCGCCAGTTCGTTTTTCATGTGGGATTACATTGTCAAAAATACAGATTACTGAAGTATGCATGTTCGATTTTGCAATTCGGGCAATTGTCCCAAAGCATGGTCCCATAAAAGGCAGCCAGAATCTTATTAAAAGAATATCTGGTTTTTCCTTTTTAATTTTAAGACCGGTGGTAATCCAGTTAATTGGATTTATCGAATTAATTTTGCGGGTAATCTTAATATTATCCGGGGGTGGCCCATCAGTATATTGCGTTTTCCCCGGGAAAAGGAATCCCGGATACTGCACCCGAAAAGTAAGTATCTCAATATTATGGCCCTCAGCAGAAAATTGTTGTGCAAGACGGTCATTAAATGAAGCCAACCCTCCACGATAGGGATATGCAGGACCAATTGAAATTATCTTCATTTCATGTTGTCATATTTAGACTGGAAACGTCTGTAAAGCTGTTAAAGCGAAGCATTTAATTTATATACCTTCAAGATATTTACTAAGGTAGTTATACCTGGGGGTGAGTTTTCCTTTGCTGAGGATTGTCGCTCTTTCGATCATAGGGCTTGCAGTCTCTGTCAGGAGATCATGTAATACATTACTCATTAACATCTTACCAAAATCGAGTGAGGCGTCACGCGGAAGTTCGCCAGGCAGATTATCGATAGACATTACAGTGATATTAGGCTGTCGTGAGAAGGCAGGCTCTTCAATTTCCAGGAATGGATTATAAGCATAAAATGGGTCTGATATGGTGGTAGCGCGGGTCGTTGAGGGTATCGGACCATTCACATCACAGCTGATATCTGCAATTACCGAAATTCTGAAATCAGGCCTTTTCATATCATCCCTGGTAAAGAAGACCGGAGCTCTTGGATCCCAGTAATGACCGGTTATCAATATGTCGGTTGCTTTAGTGTAAGGTAAAAAGGCCGATATATACTCCTGAGGATATTTTGTAAAATGGCTGAAATTGAAGATCAGATCATTTTTGTGTTTTGAATAATGTTCAGGTCCGATCTGGCAAAAGACAGGAACCTCAAAATCTCTGTTGAGGTAATCAACAGGAGAAACCTGTTCCACGTTAGCAACATTAAGTGTTTCTATGGCACCGTGAGCCACCCGACCAGCTCCGGTAACAAGAATTTTTAATCCCGGTTTAAGCTCAATAAGTCTGAGGCCTGCCCACATCTCATCAAGATCATGACACTGGTATGCCGGTTTAAGTTTAAACCTGTTAGTTTTAATTCCCCTTGCTCTTAATCCGTTGTATGCTCCGACTATACCGGCATGGCGACCAAATGCTACGACTCTTTGTCCTTTCTCGGTTGTAAGATATTCGAAATCGATAAAGCTAAGGTTTTTTTCAGCCATCGCACTAAACATATCATGGTTATGGGGCTGTTCCTTAGCAACATGAGCAAAGAAAAGATATGTTTTCCCGGCGATAAAGGTCCGTTTATCTACCTCTTTCACACCCAGGAGGAGATCACAATCCCGAAGATCTTCTCTCAGAGGGATATCAAGATATTCATATTCTTCATTTGAATAGCAACGGAAATCGCTGGGTTGAACGAAGAATTCAGCGTTTGGATAAAGTTCCTCAAGAGCAACTATCTGAGGGGGTGTAAGAGGTACCCTTCTGTCGGGGGGGTTCCTTGTTTCGCGTAGTATTCCGATTTTCAATGTCTTTCCCATGGTTGCATAACCATTAGTAATTGAGATGTGAAGATACGAAATTAAGTTTGAAATGTCTGTAATGTCTGGAAGTCTGGAAGTCTTTTAATACTTCTGACTTCTAATGATTTTCCTTTCTCCTTTTGATTTCGTATCTTTGCAGCTCATATCACCGGGGCTGACTTGGTTTTGACAGCATGAGAGGTGTTATGTAAGCATGCAGTGTGTGGTGGCGCGTCACTTTCACCGTGTCACAAAACAATAAAAGGCGAAAACAATTACGCTCTCGCAGCATAAGCGAATAACAGTAGCTTAAGCACTTCATGCCGAAAGGCAGGATCTCTCAGCATATATGTTGGGACGAGACGTTTCCCGGGCGGTCAAGCCCTGATCCAACCCGACACGGAGACGCACGCAATCCGGGGCTAGTCTGAAGGTTGTTCCGACCCGATGGCGAAACAAACAGGAAATAAGGGCAGGTTAGGTTGTTCTGCAGCTGACCGGTCACGAAAATCAAGCAGAGATAAGCATGTAGAAAGCATATGATTTC
>JANYIW010000175.1 GCA_025358645.1 Bacteroidales bacterium | reverse complement strand
GCAATCCACTTAATGTCTGGATACTTCTTTTTGATCTCTAATCCGATTAGCTGTGTCGAATGAGGTGGGCTTGTTGTAATAACATGTCTGATCCCTTCTGATTCAATTAACTCACAAGCCTTTTTTATTGCATATTTGTTCCAGCCTCTCCGTGGATCGGGAATGAAAAAGTTACCTCTTACGAAACGAAAAACCTTCCCTTTGAATGTATTATCTATACTATTTGCAAAACCTGCTGCAGGGATCCTGGATTTATCTTTTTTATAGATTCTGAAATAATTTGTTGCCTGAGTGGAGTAAACTTTTACTGAAGAAGATAAATCATCTTTAAGCGAAAAATCAGTTACGGAGTATGCAGCATATTCCGGATCGACTGTTAATATAATTGGATCCCACCCAAATTCCGGAAGGTATTTCGAGAATTTGAGCCATCGTTGTACCCCGGCTCCCCCGCTCGGGGGCCAGTAATACGTGATTATAAGGACTTTATTCATCCTATAGCTTCTTTAATAAGCCCTGTATAGATACCTTTTCTTTAATTATTTCTTTTAATTGCTCAATACTAACTCTCTCCTGTTCCATAGTATCACGATATCTGATCGTAACACTCTTGTCTTCAAGAGTCTGGTGATCAATGGTAATACAATACGGAGTGCCTATTGCATCTTGTCGTCTGTATCTTCTTCCGATAGAGTCTTTCTCATCGTACTGACAGTTAAAATCAAATTTGAGGTCGTGTACAATTTTCTCAGCAATTTCCGGAAGCCCGTCTTTTTTTACCAGAGGCATTACGGCCAGTTTAACAGGAGCAAGAAACGAAGGTAACCTCAACACTACCCGGATATCCGTGCTGCCATCTTCTTTCTTTAATTCCTCCTCATGGTATGCAGCTGAGATTACCTGCAGAAACATCCTGTCGACACCAATTGATGTTTCTATTACATACGGGATATATGATTCGCCTTTTTCAGGATCGAAATACTGCATCTTTTTCCCACTATATTCCTGATGTTGTTTCAGGTCATAATCTGTTCTGGAATGTATTCCTTCAACCTCTTTGAAACCGAAAGGAAATTTAAATTCAATGTCTGTGGCAGCATTTGCATAATGAGCAAGTTTGACATGGTCGTGGAACCGGTAATTCTCACTCCCGAATCCAAGCGCCTGATGCCATTTCATTCGTACTTCTTTCCATTTCTTAAACCATTCAAGTTCCGTGCCTGGCTGTACAAAAAACTGCATCTCCATCTGTTCAAATTCCCTCATGCGGAAGATAAACTGTCTGGCAACTATTTCATTGCGGAATGCCTTTCCTATCTGAGCAATCCCAAATGGTATCTTCATCCTTCCTGTCTTCTGAACATTGAGAAAGTTAACAAAAATCCCCTGGGCAGTTTCCGGACGCAGGTAAATCTTATTTGCTCCCTCCGCGGTTGACCCCATCTCTGTGGAGAACATGAGATTAAATTGCCTGACATCGGTCCAGTTTCGAGTACCAGATATCGGACAAACGATCTCATTATCAATGATTATCTGTTTTAGTTCAACCAGGTCGGTTTCATTAAGCGCTTTTGAAAACCGGGTATTTAAATCATCAATTTTTAGCTGGTTAGCGAGAACCCGTGGATTTGTCTCCCTGAATTTCTTTTCATCGAAAGATTCCCCAAACCTTTCACGGGCCTTTTCCACTTCCTTTGTGATCTTATCATCAATCTTTGCAAGATGCTCTTCAATAAGAACATCTGCCCTGTATCTTTTTTTTGAATCTTTATTATCAATAAGCGGATCATTAAATGCATCGACATGTCCTGAAGCTTTCCAGATCGTAGGGTGCATAAATATTGCGGAGTCAAGTCCCACAATATTATCGTTAAGCAGTACCATGCTGTCCCACCAGTATTTCTTAATATTGTTCTTAAGTTCAACGCCATACTGACCATAATCGTATACCGCACTTAACCCGTCGTAGATCTCACTCGATGGAAAAACATATCCGTATTCCTTGCAATGAGCAACCAGCTTTTTAAATTTATCTTCCTGAGCCATATCTGTTTTATTTTACTTTAGCGGAAGACAAAAGTAATTCAAAATGTTGTGTTATACAAAGAGTCAGGATGCTCTTCATTCAACTCATCTTGGTGCACTCAGTCCCATCCCCCTCTCTGCGTCGCAAAAAAGGGGCGTAATACTCTCTATTTTAATTGATTCCCCCTCTTTGCGAAGTAGAATGGGGGAAAAGAAGGGGGTGAGTACTCATGATAAAAAGGGAAAAGCTATTCAATGAATCTATTTGTATCTTTACCCCTTCTTTTGTATTTATAATGATGAAAAAGAAAACAGATTTTTTGGTTATTGGCTCAGGTATAGCCGGACTTACATTTGCACTTAAGGCTGTGAAGTATGGGAAAGTAACGATTGTTACCAAGGCAAACCTTGAAGATACAAACACGCGGTATGCCCAGGGTGGCATTGCTGCTGTATTCAGTGAACCCGATAATTTTGAGAAGCATATAAGTGATACACTTATTGCAGGAGGTGGAATTTGTAATGAGGATGTTGTCAGAATGGTAGTACAGGAGGCTCCTGACCGGATAAAGGATCTTATTAACATGGGCGTCTCATTTGATAAAAAGGAAGACGGTACTTATGATCTTGCTAAGGAAGGTGGGCATACAGAATACAGGATACTACATCATAAGGACAAAACTGGTGAAAGTATTCAAAAGTCTTTAATGGAAAAGGTCAGGAATGAAGCCAAAATCGAAATACTTGAGCATCACTTTGCAATTGAGATACTTACGCAACACCACCTCGGAGAGGTTGTCAAAAGAAATTATCCTGATATAAAGTGTTTCGGGGCCTATGTTGCTGATCTTGTTAACCAGAATGTGATTACCCTTCTTTCAAAAGTGACAGTGGTCGCCACAGGTGGAATAGGAAATGTTTACCTTACTACCACAAATCCTGAAATTGCTACAGGCGATGGAGTTGCTATGGTTTATAGAGCTAAAGGGACAATTGAGAATATGGAGTTCATCCAGTTTCATCCTACATCATTATATGATCCGGAAAAAAAACCTTCCTTCCTGATTACTGAAGCATTACGGGGTTATGGTGCAGTTTTGAAGAATATATCAGGCGAAAAGTTCATGAGCAGGTACGACAGCAGAGGGTCGCTGGCGCCGCGGGATATAGTTGCCAGGGCAATTGATAATGAGCTGAAAATATGGGGTGATGATCATGTATGGCTTGATTGTACTCATCTGAATAAAGAAGGGCTTAAGGACCACTTTCCAAATGTATATGAACATTGTCTTGAACGAGGGATTGACATAACCAGGGATATGATACCGGTTGTTCCCTGCGCACATTATTCCTGTGGTGGGATTAAAGTTGATGTAAACGGACAAAGTAACATAGACAGACTGTATGCTTTGGGAGAAGTGTCTTCCACCGGCTTGCATGGAGCTAACAGACTGGCATCCAACTCACTAATCGAAGCCGCAGTATATGCTCACCGTGCAGCAATTCATTCCGGACCCAGACTTAAAGAACTGACATTTGAAGAAAGAATACCACTATGGGACTATAAAGGTACAACTCACCTCGAGGAAATGGTTCTCATTACCCAGAGTTGCAAAGAAGTACAGATGATCATGAGTAATTACGTCGGAATAGTAAGGTCCGATATCCGGCTCGAGAGAGCCATGGTACGTCTTGATATATTGTATGAAGAGACAGAAAGGCTGTATAAGAAATCACTTATCTCCAAAAAGATCTGCGAATTAAGAAATCTCATAAATGTTGGTTATATAATTATTAAAATGGCAAAGAACCGTCATGAGAGTGTAGGCCTTCATTACTCTATAGATTATCCAAAGCGGTCAAGTTCAGAATTTTAAAAGAGATTAAAATTTAGTATGAATCATCTTGAATCAACATTTACAGGAAAAAACAGTTTCTGGAGATATATTTTGATGTTTGCTTCTATACTTGTTGTAACAAACACTTTAGGGGCTATCCCCTTGTATCTTTCCTTATTCTTAAAATCGGGTTCAGACCCGGCAGTAATTTCACAGTTTGCTGCAAACCCGAATGATTTTAGCGTACTCGGGCTTAGCCACAATATTGGGTTGATTATAATGCTTACCCCATTCATTGCAGGATTAATAGCTTTTGTCATTCTGGTAAAACCTTTAAATAACCGGACCTTTAGAATGACTATTAACGGTACCGAAAAAATCAGATGGGACAGGTTTTTTATTTCAGCAGCTGTCTGGCTTATACTTTCTGCACTCTATCTGTTCTTCTATCTTAAATCTGATCCTTCGAACTTCACTATTAATAATAAGACTACTTCACTGATCACTCTTTCAGTTATTTCCGTTTTGCTCGTTCCTTTTCAGGCTACATTGGAAGAGGTACTCTTCAGAGGATATCTTATGCAGGGGTTTGCTGCCATTTTTCGGAACAGATGGTTTCCTTTGATAATGACTTCAGTCCTTTTTGGACTTTTGCATGCATTCAACCCTGAAGTAAAAGAATTTGGATTTTTCACCATGATGCCACAGTATATAGTTTTTGGATTGATCTTCGGCATTATTACAATACTTGACGATGGCATTGAAGCTGCAATGGGAGCACATGCAGTCAACAATATTTTCCTTTGCATAATGTTAACCAGCGAATCTTCAGCTTTGCAGACTTCTGCTCTTTATAAACAATACAATATTCATCCCTGGCCGGATTTTGCAGCGCTTATTATTATAGGTATTGTCTTTATTTTAATCCTGAAAATGATATTCAGATGGGATAAATTTTCTTTACTGTTTAAAAAAATCCCCGGCTGATATTTTTAAATGTTATAAATTGATGTTTTATCATCCGTTCTGAAATCTCCCCATTTTTCACGGATCTCTTTTATACTGCTCCTGATATCATCAACTTTAATAGCTGTCAGAAGTTTAAGGCGGGTTTCCTTAAAATGAGGCAATCCTTTAAAGTAATTGGAAAGATGACGGCGCATTTCAAATATGGCTCTCTTTCCCTCTTTAAACTCCAGCGATTTATCAAGGTGAAGAAGAGCAAGATCGGCTTTCTCGTTAACAGATGGTTCCGGCAAAAGCTCACCAGTAAGAAGGTAATGTCGGATATCGCGAAAGATCCATGGCCTTCCGACCGTCGCGCGACCAATCATTACTCCGTCAACTCCATACCTGTCAAACATCTCTTTTGCCCTGACCGGCCCGTCAATATCACCATTACCTATTACCGGGATTTTCATTCTTTGATTATTTTTTACAGCGCCAATAAGCGTCCAATCGGCATTTCCTTTATATAGCTGTGCCCTCGTTCTGCCATGAATTGTCAATGCCTGAATACCAACATCCTGCAGCCTCTCTGCGATATCAACAATGTTCTTGCTATCGTCATCCCATCCCAGCCTGGTTTTAACAGTAACAGGAAGCTTCACTGCTTTGACAATTGCTTCAGTCATATCAATCATTAATGGTATGTTTCGAAGCATTCCTGCACCGGCCCCCCTATTTGCAATTTTTTTAACCGGACAGCCGAAATTTATATCAATAAGTTCAGGTTTTGCCTGTTCTGCAATAAGAGCTGCTTCTACCATTGAATCTATCAGGTGTCCGTACAGCTGAATCCCTATTGGTCTTTCAAAATCGTAGATATCAAGCTTCTTTAAACTCTTCCGGCCATCCCGAATAAGTCCATCAGAAGAGACAAATTCAGTATACATAAAATCAGCGCCATTCATTTTACATATCATCCTGAAGGAAGGATCTGTAATGTCTTCCATTGGAGCCAGAAATAGAGGGAATTCTCCCAATAATATATTAGCGATTGTCAAATCTCCTGTATTTTTGTATATTGTAAGTAACTGCAAAAATAATAAAATGCGCGATAACAACAGCCGTTTCGAATTATACAGAAAATCACCTCTTTATCAGCTTTTTATATCATTAATGATCATAATGGGAATTGGTCTTACACTGACGATTATTCTAAGTATCCCAGGTAAGTTAATTTTCGGTTCCGATTTAACAGTATTAACAAAATCCACCACGGCATTAAGTGAAAACGACTTGGCACTTCTGAGATAT
>JANYIW010000170.1 GCA_025358645.1 Bacteroidales bacterium | reverse complement strand
AATCTACAGAAAGGCAGGCCAATTTCAGAGTTAAAAATTTCTTCAGAGTTGACGAAGAATGAAAAAGTAAAATATATTGATTCAAAGAGATTAGCCTATTACGATAATGCACTGGTATGGTGGTGTCCAAGCTGCCGGACTGTCTGTGCAAATGAAGAAGTACTGAACGATGGTTTGCATGAAAAATGCGGTAACAGAGTTGAAAAGAAAAATCTTAAACAGTGGATGCTACGGATTCCTCTTTATGCTGAAAGGCTTTTGAAAGGTATTGATACGCTCGACTGGCCAGCTGGTATCAAAGATATGCAGCGCAACTGGATTGGCCGTTCAACAGGTGCTGAAGTTGATTTTGAGATCGCGGGACTTAATGTAAATCTGACCGTTTTTACAACCAGACCCGACACACTGTTTGGTGCAACTTATATGGTAATTGCACCGGAACATGCTCTTATCGACCTGATTACAACAAGCGAATATAAGAACTCTGTTAACAATTATATTAAAGCCACATCGCTTAAATCGGACCTTGACAGGACCGATCTTGCAAAAGATAAAACAGGGGTCTTCACAGGCAGATATGCTTTCAATCCGGTAAATAAAAAACAGATACCCATCTGGGTAGCAGATTATGTATTGACAGGTTACGGGACCGGAGCAATTATGGCAGTTCCTGCTCATGATAACAGAGACTTCGAATTTGCGCAGAAATTCCATCTTCCTATAGTCTGCATTCAGGATCCTGATGTTACTGATCATGAACAGAAAAAAAGGATTCTCTCAGGAAATGAGTGTTGGACCGAAGATGGGAAATACATTAACTCAGCTGATAGCTCAACAGGAATTAATCTTAACGGGCAAAATAAAGAAGCGGGAATTGCCCTGATAACAAAGTGGCTCGAATCTAAAAACCTGGGTACATCAAAAGTGAATTACAAAATTCGCGACTGGCTTTTCAGCCGACAGCGATATTGGGGCGAACCATTCCCTGTCATTCATTGGGAAGATGGAGAGGTTACCGTGATGAACGATAATGAACTCCCGCTGGAACTGCCTGAGCTTGAAAATTATCTTCCTGGCGAATCAGGAGAATCACCCCTTTCCAACTCGGAAGAATGGTTGAATATTACTGATAAAAACGGCCGTAAAGGCAGAAGAGAAACCAATACAATGCCTCAGTGGGCAGGATCGTGCTGGTATTATTTACGTTTCATTGACCCTAAGAATGACGAGTTGATTTTTAACAGAGAAAAAGAAAAATACTGGATGCCTGTTGATCTCTATATTGGTGGAGCTGAACATGCTGTCCTTCACCTCTTATACAGCCGCTTCTGGCATAAGGTATTGTTTGATCTTGGGATTGTATCTACTGACGAGCCGTATCAGAGATTATTCAACCAGGGAATGATCCTTGCCTTTGCTTATGAGAGTGAATCGGGCTCCAGAGTATCAGGCGACCTTGTTGAAGAACGTGAGGGTAAGTACTTTCATAAGGACACTGGTACAGAACTGAAACAGATCACCGCCAAAATGTCAAAATCCCTTAAAAATGTTGTAAATCCCGATGATGTTACCTCAAAATACGGGGCTGATTCGCTGAGACTTTATGAGATGTTTATGGGTCCGCTTGATGTTACAAAACCATGGGATGAGAAAGGGGTAAAAGGAGTTTTCGGCTTTCTTGGAAGAACATTCAGGTTCATGTCAAATCCGGACAATATTTTCACCGGACAGGAAGATGCAGAAATTCTTAAATCACTTCATTATACTATCAAAAAGGTTGATGGGGATATTGAGAATCTCCGGTTTAATACGGGTATCTCTGCCATGATGATCTTTATCAATCTTGCAACGAAGAAGGGCAGGATTACATCTGATACTGCACTCACCTTCACAAAGATACTTTCTCCATTCGCACCACATGCAGGTGAAGAATTATGGCAGATTCTGGGCAATACAAATTCCCTGTCGTACGAACCATGGCCGGACTTTAATGAGGAGTATCTGAGAGAGGACAATTTTAATTATCCTGTCTCGTTTAATGGTAAAATGAGGTTTAACATAGAATTACCTGTTAGTTTAACCAAAGATGAGATCATAAAAATTGTACTGGCTGATGAAAGAGCACAAAAGTGGATTGGAGCCGCGAAACCTTCTAACATTATAGTAGTTCCTAATCGTATAGTTAACATAGTAATTTAAAACTTACCTGCAGGAATTGATGTATTGTAAAGTAAAAATTATAATAATATTTACACTCGTTTCTATTTTCGTATCCTGTACCCATTCAGAGAATACCATATCTGACTCTTTCCCAATTGTGACAGATTCGATATCGATAAAACAAATTAATGCTCCTGTTTTTATGTATGGGATACCATCGGATTCATTCGACCTGGTATATGGTCAAATAAAACGTAATGGATTCCTTTCTGAAATTCTTCTCAAACATGGAATCAGCATGCAGGAGATTGATCAGGTATTAAAAAACTCGAAATCTGTATTTGATGTAAGGAAAATCAGGTCAGGAAACAATTATATTCTTTTCTGCAACAGAGACAGTATTGCAAGAGCCAGCTATCTCGTTTACGAACATGACCCCACAACCTATTACATTTTCAGCTTTAATGACTCTCTAAATATTACACCATTCATAAAAGAGATTAAAAGTGAGATTAAATATGCTTCAGGGACCATTGAAACTTCACTATGGAATGCCATGATTGATGGTGGTCTGCATCCTTCTTTAATCGTTGAGCTGTCCGAAATTTTTGCATGGACAGTCGATTTTTTCGGTTTGCAGAAAGGAGACAATTTTAAGGTTGTATATGAAGAGCTTTTCATTGACGGTACTTCGCTGGGTACTGATAAGATTTATGCGGCACAATTCAACAGGACAGGATCATCAATAACTGCAATACCTTTTATCCAGGATGGGAAAGAGTCTTTTTTTGACATTGAGGGTAATAGTCTGAGGAAAGCATTCCTGAAAGCTCCTTTAGTGTTTTCAAGGATCAGTTCCCATTTCTCCTCAGCCAGGATGCATCCGATTCTGAGAATCATTCGTCCTCATTATGGTGTTGATTATGCTGCCCCAATCGG
>JANYIW010000162.1 GCA_025358645.1 Bacteroidales bacterium | reverse complement strand
GCAATCCCATGGTTGTCATTTAAGAGGGTTGTGTTTGGACTAATGGGTCTCGCCCTTATCGCAGCTTTAACTCCAATGGACTATGTTCGGCCTCGATTAAGACTTGCAGAATGGAATTATCGTCCAGAGATTTGGAAAGTAGCATTGAAAGGAATTTCAGATCATTATCAAACTTTTGGATTCTGTAGTTAAAAGCATCAAGAACATACAAGACATCTTTCTCATCGATAGCTATTCCATAGGGATATTTTAATTGTCCATCGGCGGTTCCGTAGGAACCGGAGAAAACCAGTAATTCTCCTGTCGAAGAAAATTTCTGAATTCTGTTATTGTTCATATCAGAAACAAATACATTTCCTTTTGAGTCAATTGCAATCCCATATGGAAAATTAAATTCTCCAGGACCGGATCCAGGTTTACCCCACATTAATATAAAATTGCCGTCTGAATCAAATTTTTGGATCCTGTGATTATTCTGGTCAACTACATAGATATTGGAACTTTTATCAGATGCAATCATAGCAGGAAATTTGAACTGACCGGGTTTGTCACCAAATTCTCCCCATTGCCTGGTCATGTTGTTCCCGTATTCCTGGCCAGCTGAGGGCATAATTGTTATACAAAACGCCAGCATAATGAGAATCACAACGGCCATTTGATATTTCTTCATTATTCTCATCCTCTTATTAATTTTGAAAAAAATGACTGATTATAAACTGGTAAATTCAAGCCAGAATTAGTGGAATTTAATTATAAATGAGTCGATTACTGTTCCTGGCTGCTCGCAAACCGGCTCCTCAAGAGGCATATAATCTGGCCCCGGTTGAGTTGAATTTTTGGAACAGATAAATCGCCCTTCAATTGTCTCATCTGTAAAATCCAGAACCAGAATGCCGTAATGAATAGCACGGAAGGTGCAATCAGGAGGTTTTATTGTATTGTCCCAACCTTCGTGATAATAGGAACCGGTTGAACTATTCACAATATAGCTCATCCCTGACGGTAAATTGTAGCGTTCGTATTGATGGTTATGACCGCTAAGGTCAAGTTTATATTTTGTAAAAGATACATGTAAACTATCAAGGATGTTTCTGAGATGTAAGTCTCCGGGGCTTCGTCGTATGGTACTTGTATAACCAGAACGGTGGCCGAATGTTATTACAAACTTTATTTTGGGATTTTTCTCTGCGGATTCAAAAACACCAGTAACCTGGTTTGTCCATTCCTTCCATGATTCGGAAGTCCATGGTTCAGGATAACTTATGAATCTGACGTTTCCATAATCAAACCATCCCCAATCTTCTCCACAGCAGCTTATTGCAGGTGAAGTGGAAATAGTCCCCGGATTTGGAATATCAAAACGTCCTTTTAGTGTTCGGAGATCATCAACATCGGTATATTCCCAGTCGTGATTCCCCCAGGCAGGCATCCAGGCTGCGCTCAGGGACCATACCATCGCATCGTGAAAGCGTTGACTTACTTCTTGCTGACCGTCCGGCCCTGCCCCTGTGACATCTCCAGTGGTTATAACTATTTCTGGTTTTAATTCTGCAATCTGGTCGAACATGGCCAGGCATTCCTTTGAAGCCTCATGGATATCACTTGTGAGACAGACCCTGAATCCACTTTTTCCGGGGGCAGGTGGGGTTCTGAATTTGTTTATATCCCTGCTATTGCCAATTGAGTAATAATAGATAGTATTCTGTTTAAGACCTGTAATTTTTACTTCCCAATATGGGCCCGGATCTGATTTCCATGGGGATAAGACGGGTAGAAATGAAGGATTAACTCCTTTCAACCTTTTAGAAAGATGATCTGCATTTGAACCTATTTTAATATAATCTGCTGTTCCTACCCAATCAAATGTTACAGAGGTGGAATTAATTATTGAAAAATGAATCTGATCGGCATATTTACCTGATATATTGCCTGTTTGGTTATAGGCGGGTGTGTTGGCAAATATTAGTAAGATTTGAATCAGAATAATATTGTTATAAAGTTTTATCATGTTTAATTGAAATTATTCTGTTAGTGTTAAAATTCAACATCATTTTTTATTGTCGATGACAGTTATGAAACCCTCGGTCGATTCTTTTGGCTGAGTTTTATTTTCAATCAGATAATCTCTTCCAAAACCTCCATTCTGGCTTACATGTTTGTTGAGAGCTTCGTATTTAGTCTTAAGATAATCCCTGACATCAATATGTACATCCGGTTTCCCCCTTCCATTTTTCTGTGCGGTTTCATCCAATAACCAGCCATTAACAGTCATCCATAATTTCCCAACAGGAACATTGCGGGCTATAGCCTTCGTGAAGGCAAGGTACATCATATAAGCGCTTCCCTCATGATCAAGTTTCTCACCACCAAGTGTATGAATTATTACAATCTCCGGCTGGTATTTTTTTAATAACTCAAAAACTATATTAACGTCCTCACTATACCGGGTTGCAAGATTTATCTGTCGTCGACCTGGAGGATTGTAATCTAAAAAATCCTGGGTCCCGTAAATAATGAGCTTCCTTCCGAAATAAAATTCAGGTTCTCCAAAATCGAGAAAGACCGGTATAGAACCATAAACGGCTGAAGCTGCTTTTGCTTCTTCTGAACGTATCTGATTGGTCTCCATACCGTCAACCGGATATTTCAGTGGAGAATTTGAAACAGTAAATCTCGGACCGGCAAAATACGGTGTTCTTTCAAGGTTACATCCTGCAACGTTGTTAGTTACACATACATAAACTCCCTCGTAGCCTTTTGCAATGTATTTTGCAAATGTTCCTCCTGCAATTTCGTCTACGTCATCAGCATGAGCTCCGAAGACCATAATACATTTTCTTGGGACTGTTTTTCCCTGAGCGAACAGATAATCATGATTTAAAGCCAGGAGAATCGTCAATATTGCAAAGATGATCCTTAATGAGTATCTCTTCATTTTGTTTTGTATTATAATAATACTAGTTCCATATGATATCATCATTTCTCCTGATGGCTGTTGCTGGGAAAGGATGTTTTTTGTTAAAGACATACAGGACTTTCTGTTCCTCTATCACTACACCTTCCTCTTTCAAACTTCCATCGGGATTAACAGCTTTTGAAAGATCCAGCCCTAGGTATTTGGCAAGAAAAGGATATGCAGTTGCCCTTTTACTATAATCGAATCCATGTTTTTCCAGGGCAAAATGAGCGTTTTCCACGAGCTCAGGTTTCCCAAGTAATTCATAAATGTATTTGATATGTGGATATTCAACCTCAGGGGTGTTCTTTGTATAGTCATCACCGTCAGAAATTATCATCATTGGTCTTGGGGCTGCCAGAGCGGCAATCTCAACATTGTTTGTCTGGAAATTTTCTGCTTTATGAATAGGCATTCCGCTTTCGCACACGCATCCTCCAAAGAAATGAGCTGAGACCTGTACAACAGGAACTGAAACAGCTATGCGATTGTCAACAGCAGTCAGAAGGAAAGTCTGTGTGGCTCCGCCTGATTCCCCGATAATACAGATTCTTGCCGGATCAGCGCCTAGCGAAAGAAGAAAATCAACAGCGCGGATACTATTCCACAGTTGGAGTTTTAATACCTGAGGATGTTCATGGATCCATCCAAAGTCTGCCATCTGTCCATATCCAACCATATCATAGCCAAATACCATAGCGCCCATCCGCGCCATCTCAGCAAATCTTTTTTGTGAATCTGCACGGTAACGACCATAATCTGCCGGGTCAGCCCAGTGGCCGTGAGGACTTAAAATTCCGGCTAGTTGTCCTTTTGTTTCAGTTGGTGTATATAGACTTCCAGTTACATAAACACCAGGAAGACTCTCAAAGGCAACATTCTGAACCTGGTATCCTTCATAAACACGTTTCTCACCGATAAAAGTGTTAAGTGGACACTTATCAGGAAATTTCTCAAATCCGGTTCCTTTCAGGACATGAATTCGAATCTGGTTTGCACTTTTTTCCCATGCTTCAGCTGTTGTGTATGTTTTCTTTTGCTGATCCAGAAATGCTTTACCCTGGGCTTCCGTCCAGTAATTATCTACGCAAAGCATTGATTCAGTAATTTTTTCTGTTTTTTT
>JANYIW010000084.1 GCA_025358645.1 Bacteroidales bacterium | reverse complement strand
TATGATTAAGCTGGAATTTTGTTTTTAACTTATTGTTATTGATTGCCGATAGTAATATATTCTTTACTCAGGTTAATTTAAACCAGTCTGAATAAATGGATTTGTTCATTTCTGAGAATTTGCAGTGAGAGAATTCATTAGTATGGCTGTTATAGCAGTAATCTTTTTTCCACTCCTCTACATTTTCAACTGTTTGCCGTATAGCAGCAATAATATATAATAACTCAGCATTGGTCATGGTAGGATGAAGTGATAATCTTATCCAGCCAGGCTTCATTGAGAGATCTCCGGCATCAATTTTATCTGTAATCTCTTTCGACATTTTAATATCAACGTTTAATAGGAAATGACCATAAGTACCGGCACAGGAACATCCTCCTCTTACCTGTATCCCAAAATGATCGTTAAGAAGACTTGCAAACAGGTTGTGATGTATATTGTCAATATAAAATGAGAAAACCCCAAGCCTTTCTGTTACATTGGGAGCAAGTATATGAAGTCCTTCTATAGAGGATAATTCTTTGAATGTTATGTCAATCAGTTCTTTTTCACGCAGCTTTATGTTTGAAGTGCCCATCTTTTCCTTTAGTGAGATAGCCAGGGCAGTTTTGATCCCCTGAAGAAATCCGGGAGTCCCTCCATCTTCTTTTACTTCAATATCGGTAATATAGCTGTAACCACCCCATCTGTTTGTCCATTTTACAGTTCCTCCTCCGGGGCTGTCAGGTATATTATTTTTGTATAATTCTTTGTTGAAGATCAGGACTCCTGCACTTCCGGGACCCCCAAGGAACTTATGCGGGGAGAAAAAGATCGCGTCAAGTTGACTCATTTTATCAGCAGGGTGCATATCAATGTCGACATAAGGAGCTGAGGCAGCAAAATCTACAAAACAATACCCATGATGCTCATGCATAATCTTTGCCAGATCAGAGTATGGAGGGAAATACCCGGTTACATTGGAACAGGAAGAAAAAGATCCTATCAGTAATGGCCGGTCTTTATACTTAACTATCTCTTTGCGCAATGCATCAGGATTAACCGTTAGATCAGAAGAGGGCTCCAAAACAACAACATCAGCAAGGGTTTCAAACCAGGACGTATGATTCGAATGATGCTCTGTATGAGTTAAAAAAACTACAGGACGCTTAGAATTTGGTATGTCCTTACAGTTATTGTAATTTCCATTTGAATAAGAACAGTATTTAATGGCCTGTTCCGGAACTTTTAATCCAAGTAGTCTCTGGAGTTTGGCAATTGCAGAAGTCATTCCAGTACCGGTAAAGATCAGAATATCATTATGATCGGCATTAACATGCCTCTTGACGATTTTCTGTGCGAGATGATAAGCATCAGTCATTGCTTTCCCCGTAGCAGTAGATTCTGAATGAGTGTTGCCTACCATCGGGCCGATTTCTTCCGAAATCCGTTTTTCTATTTGTGAGTATAGTCTGCCGCTTGCTACCCAGTCTGCATAAATAAGTTTCCTTTTTCCGTAAGGTGTTTCAATTTCTGCATCAATACCTATGATATTCCGTCGATACTGGTCAAAATATAATTCAAGATCAGACATAAATGAGAGGTAGTTTAAGAATTAAGAACAGGTTCACCCATGTACAAAAGTAATCATTTCCCCTTGTTCCCAACCTTTTTAACTCAATGTAAGAGAAAAACAGATTCAGCTAATATGGATTTTAATCGTAATAGGTTGATAACAAATAAGCAGGGACAAAAATGCAACGTCTCTGCTTATTCTGAATTTTTTTGTGGTTTCTATGTAAAAATAATCTGAGAACCCTCACCACCGGCATGTGCATAAAACTCACCAATTGTGAGAATACCACTCACATGTTCCGAAAGATCTTCCGCTTTAAATTTGAACATATCCATAGCCAGTTTGCAGGCATAAATTTTACCGCCGCCAGCTGTAATAAGATCCAGAAATTCGCTTACTGGAGGAATATCAAGTTTTGCCATTTGACCCATCATCATCCATGATGTAAAAGATTCCATACCCGGAATAACACCGAGAAGTGTTGGCATCCTAAACCCTCCCGGTAACCTTAATGCCGAATTACCCACTACGCCAGTATGAAGCTTGTCCAGCCTCTTTTTTACAATTGCATCCAGTCCGAAGAAAGTGAAGAATATATTTGTTTCTATTCCCTCCATAACTGCGCCATTTCCCATTACAAGAGTAGCATAAACATCCTCTATTGCGCCCTTGGCACAAATGAGGTTGACTTTTTTGATCGGATAGTTTTGTTCTGTGCTCATATTAATCAGTTTAATGGTTAGATACAGCTTACTGGTTTTGGTATACCGGCAATTTTTGTTGCTTTTTTGAGAGGTGCTCCCGGGAAAAGCTGATAAAAGGTTTTGACATCGATCACCCCCGAATGATTGATGCTCCTGATTGATAATGCTTCTCCGCCAAGGAATTTGTTACGAAGAAACTCCATAATTGCAAAGTGTTGCCCGGTAAGAACAAGGTTTTCTTCTTTAGCAATTTCCAGTGCGATCTCTTTCGTCCACTGTGAAGGATTCGTAAAATAACCTTCTTCATTAACATCGACTGTTATTCCTGCATAGGTTTTCTGTGCCATGATATTTAAATTAAATAATAAATTGTTTACTACTATTATTAATTATATAAATTAATTCTGTTTTTTCCCTGTCATCGACATATAACTGGTTACCGGAAGCTTTCTTGCTCTAAGAAGGATATTCCAGTAAATCCATTTGAAAAGTAATTTTCCGAGATGATTTAACCGTGATTCTTTTAATAATTTAAATGGGCCTACTACCGGTAATGGGTATAAACCGGGAAGAGGTTCGGTTGCATAATTAAAGTCTATAAGGATGCCTTTGCCGAAACCTGTTTCGATATAGCAATTAGAGTGACCATCGAATGACTCATTAAGTGGTTTATTCTCTATGAAGCTAATGATGTTTTTCGTAAGCACATCCGCCTGGAAGTGTGCAACCGATCCTGCTTTTGAAGAAGGAAAATTACCTGCATCCCCAATGACAAAGATGTTTTTATGCAATATTGACTGAAGAGTATTTTTATCTGCTTTTACAAAGCCGAATTCATCGCCCAGACCACTTTTTGAAATTACCTGGTCACCTGTATGAAGTGGCACAGTTATCAGGCAATCAAACGGAATTTCTTTTCCACCAAAATCAAGTATTTTACTATTAACATTATCAACCTCTCCAAGGAAAAAATCACTAACGAGATTAATGTTTTTCCCACCCAGCAGTGAGCCAAGCATTTTGGATGCTTTTGGTTTTGTAAATGCACCTGACAGCGGTGTGACATAAGTAATATTCACCTTATCGCGCATACCTTTACCGGTGAAATAATAATCCGCAAGAAAAGCGAATTCCAGGGGAGCAACAGGGCATTTGATTGGATTGTCAACCACATTTATGACCAGATTGCCACCTTTCCATGTCTTGAAAAATTCCGCAAGTGATTCTGCTCCCTCAATGGTATAAAAATCAAATATGCTTTTCTGCCATAAATCTCCTTTTAAACCAGGTGTTTCTTCGGGACTTATCCTTGTACCGGTAGCGATAATCAGTATATCATAATTTATCTCAGTTCCATTAATAAGTGTTATGCTATTTTTTGCAGCATCAATCTTATCTATCTCGCTGTTTATAAATTCAACTCCTTTTGGAAAGAATTTCAGGCTTGGTTTGACAATATCTTTTTTCTTATAGTACTCAAATGGGATAAACAAAAAACCCGGTTGGTAATAATGATTAATCTCCTTTTCTACAATAGTAACACTCCATTCATTGGCTGGCAGTTCTTTTCGCATCTTATTTGACATTATCGTTCCAGCAGTACCGCCACCAAGTATCAAAAGTTTTTTCATTTTTTCTTCTTCTGTTAATTTATTAACAGTACAAATGTATTCCATATATTTAATTATCTAGATAATTATGATAATTATGATGTTTTAAGTTTTTAATATGTTAGAAAACAATATTAAGAAAAACATATTACCTTCGACAAGCTTAAAAATTCATTATAGTAATTCTCATTTAAACTTCTAATTTATGAAAAAAGTAATTGTGATTATTCTGTTTATAATTATTAGTCTGCCTGTTTTGATTGCCCAAAATAATAAGGTTAAAAATAACCCTGTTGGTACATGGAAATTTGAGGCTGCTTATGCTCCGGAAGGATATACCTCAGGAACTATAGTTGTCGGTCTTGCAGACCAAAAACATACAACTACAATGTCATTCACAGGGAGTGAATATGTACTTCCGGGTGAAAAGGTAAAAGCAGTGAATGACAGCGTGCTGTTTTCAATCAATCTTGAAGGACAGGATGTTAAGGTAATGTTGAAAATGGTAAATGATACAAATATGACTGGTAAAGCAGTTTATTCTGAAGGAGAGGTTCCTCTTATTCTTACTAAAGTTTTAGCATTGTAGGCAGAAGTAAAACAATAATTTGATTTTATTTGCCTTGTATTATGAGTACCGGAGCGCCCTTCGCCGTTGACTTGGCATGGCATGAAAGTAAGATATCATTATGACTCCTATATCACTTCAGCGCAAAGAGATTAGCATGGATACTTACAAAGGGAAAGTTGTGCTGGTTGTTTTGAAGGATATTGAAAAGCTTTTAAACCGCTGAATGGATAAATAACGTAGATATATTCGATTTTATATTTGTCATTTGAAACAATTTATATACTGGAATTGTTTTATACACGTTATAAGG
>JANYIW010000065.1 GCA_025358645.1 Bacteroidales bacterium | reverse complement strand
GAATAAATTCGTTTTTATTCCGGCTATTGCATTAAAATGGACAAATAAGGATCTTTCTTTTTCAATCGGTGCAGATTATTTGAAATCTGATTTTTATCATATCGGACCTGTATGGGTCAGAATAGGAGCTTCATATAATTTGTATTTCGATAATGTAAGAACAAAAGGAAAAACTTTAAAGTGGTATTAGGGAAGGCAAAAGGAAAAAGGCAATCCACCTTCGCTACCCTTTTAACAAGCATTTCAGTAGTCAAAGAAAGCTACGGTGGACGAAGAAAGGTAAAACTAATATGAGAATAGCCATCAAAATATTTCAGTTAATAGCACTTATGTTCTGTTTAGCATGTACAGATCAGGGCGCTATTGTCAAGTGCCCCGATTGCTTAGCTGAAGAACCGACGAAGACTATACTTGATGTGAAGTTGGATTTAACCTTTGTGGGCTATGAAACAGTAATAAAAGTTTATGAAGGCAATATTGAGGACAGTATCTTATATACCACATTTAAAACAACCAATTCAAATTCTACTATTCCTGTGACGCTTAATAAAAAATACACCGTTGCAGCAACCTATTATATATCTGATAATTATTATATTGCCATTGATTCAGCCACTCCAAGGGTAAAATTTGAAAAGTCACAGTGTGACAATCCTTGTTATTTTATATATGACAGGATCATTAATCTCCGGTTGAAATATACCAAATAGAAACCAAGACTTATGAGAACATACTCCGTATTTTGCATACTTTCATTTTTGCTTACAGCCTGTACGCAGAACTCAGGCCCCAGGAATACAAATAATTCGGACCCGGAAATCCGGAAACAGGTAATCGGTATTGCAGAGACATATGCAAAAAACAAGCTCAAAGGTGCAGAGAAAACAGTTACCAATGATGGTTCAATAATTTTCTCATCTGGAGATATAAAATGTGTAATCGATCCATCGGATATTATCATAGGCGAAATTGACGAGGATGCTTTGAAGGATGCATTATGCAGCATATCAACTTTTCAGGGACAGGGTTTGCCTCTTAAAGAGCACTTTATTATGCTGAATAAAAATGGGAAGTTATCAATCATTAAAGAATTGGATGGCGAGATGAAATTTCTTTCAATCAGTAACCGCACAATATTCATTGAGACTTCTAAAATGGCTCAGGATTCTCCCTTTGCTGACTGCCAGCTTTGCAAAGTAATAAAAAAGTATAAATTTATTGGTGGCGATACCGTGGTAATTAAATAACAATTTGTTCCCTGTTACCTCCTTTACCCCCTTCCCATCCTTCCACAAGGGAGAAGAATGCAAATTTTTTGAATAAAATCTCTGGATTCCCGAATTCTTGCACAAAAAACGAACTTAGATTATGTAACAGAACTTTACTTGTTGCAGAATGAGGGAGGTAGTCTTTAATTCCGGTATCTCACAAAAAAGAGGCCGTCTCATAACATAATTGAGACGGCTTTTTTTATTAGATTTTTTTGATACTTTTTTATTGTGTAACTTTTTTGGAGTTTTCGATCGAATTCCCGATAAGAACAAGGATTTTCTTCTAATTCCTTGCAGCTATTTTGCTTAAGTTGTGTGATAATGCCAATAATCCAACTTCTATTTCGACTTTTTCAATACCTCTGAGCAAAAATTTCCTATAATTTTTATTTCCCTTTATGATTCCAAAGACAGCTTCAACGTCTACAGGTCGCTGACTTCTGTACTTTCTACCTCTCTCGCTGGTTAATCTTTCCCTTATAATTGATTTATAATGATTTAACTTTGGATTGACTTCTATTATTCTGTTGCCCTGTCTGTTGTGACAGCCCTCTTTTCTAAGGCAACCACTGCAGTCATGTGCCTGATAAAGTCTTTTGATTTGCTTAAATCCATTATCGGTGATTCTGATTTTTTCTTTAAGAAAGGTCATCTGTTGCCCCATTGGACAGATGTAAGAGTCATTCTCTTGATCATAAGGCAGATTTTCGATTCTATATGGATCTGTTCTCCACTTTTTACACTGTTCTTTATGGAAGTACTGGTATTTTACAAAAGCCTCTACATCATTGTTTTCGAGATACTCATAGTTTTCTTCGGACCCATATCCAGCATCAGCAACAAGCGTATCAGGCATCTTGCCGATGTTCTCTTTTAATGATTCCATGTGGGCTTGAAGTGTATTAATATCATTAGCCGTTTGATGGATAGTGTATCCTAAAATACACTGATTTTCAGTACTTATCTGCCAGTTATACCCTGGCTTTAACTGACCATTGAGCATATGATCTTCTTTCATCCTCATGAAGGTAGCATCAGGATCGGTTTTGGAATAACTGTTACGTTTACCTAATGTTTTTTCCTGCTGCTCATACTTCTTTAGATTTGCAGGCCAGTTCTTGCGAGCATAGTTAAGCTTCTGTTTTATTTCCTTATCAACTGGTTTGCCTTTCAGAGCTTTATCTATGCTTTCTATTGTTCTAAGAACCGATTCCTGATCTATTTTTTCAAAACTATCAGGTTCATTATTCTCAAGCTCTTCCCTTGCTACAGATTCTGCATAGCTCCATAGTTCATCCAGTTGCTTCTTTATCCTATCCTTGCTTTTACTTATGCTGCGCCCCCATACAAAGGTGTAGCGATTCGCATTAGCCTCTATCTTGGTACCATCAAGATATGCTTCCTTCAATGTTATTATTCCTTTATCTACCAGCAACAAAACTACCTGACTGAAAATCTCCTTCAAAACACCATTTAATCTGTCACTCCGAAAGCGATTTATAGTGTTGTGGTCAGGATAGCTCATCGCGCTAAGCCACATAAAATGTATATTCTGCCTGGTTGCCTGTTCTATTTTCCGGCTGGAGTACTGATTAGAGAGGTACCCATATACTACTAATTTAAGCAGTAAACGAGGATGATAACTAGAGCATCCTCCTCCTTTATATTTCTTTATTAATAAATCTAAATCAAGTTTATCAATGACTTGATTTACAATTCTAACCGGATGGTTCGGATCTATCATCTCTTCCAGTGATGGTGGAAGTAGTAAAATTTGGTTGGGACTGTAATCTTTAAAGACTACCTTTGTTCTTAATTTTTGCATAACCTCAAGTTACTTAATTTGAGGTTCTTGGAGGGAGAGGCATCTCCCTTCTTTTCAACACTTTACAATAATTATTAACAGTATTTCGTGCGGGATCGTGCGGTGGCAAACCGGAAATGGCGCGAACTTCAACCTTTTTTGGGAGCGTGATGCTTAAGGCATTTTGCCAAAAAAGGTTGAAGTTATCATTTCCGTCGCCCTTTTTCTTTGGTTCGTTTCTTTTTGGACGAACAAAAAGAAATGAACATCCTTTAAAAAAAAGAAGGTGTCCTCTTTTGAGACACCCTCTTTAATACATAAATATTCAATTTCTAGTAACCCGGGTTCTGAACAAGAACTCCTGGTTGCAGATCCATTTGAGTTTGTGGAATTGGAGCCAACAATGATTTGTCAGAAACAGTTGCTCCGGTCAGGAATTGTCTGGTTCTGAGATCATCTTTAGCATATTGGTTTAAAACAGTTTTGGCAATACCCCAACGTCTCAAATCAAAAAAGCGCGATCCTTCCATTGCAAATTCAAGGCGATTTTCAAACTGAACAGCTTTCATAGCATAATCCTTGCTTGGGAAAGAGGTATAGGGTTGAACATCATAATTTGCAGCAGGTTTTGTCAAATCTATATTAAGATTAAATGGGTAAACTGAAGATGGTAAAGCATATGTTGTAACTAAACCCATTACTCTAGGACTAGTTTTTGCCCTGTTACGGATTTGATTAACCAGGCCCATCGCAGTGCCAAGGTCATTTTCACTGGCAGCTATTTCAGCTCTCCATAAAAGAATATGACTTAACCTGTAATACCTGAAATTATTAGTACTTACACCACCTTGCCAGCCTGTAGAAGGAGCAGCGCTGGTTTTTTCTGCTTTCTTGTAAAAGGCTTTTGGAGCTGGCAAATATGGGCCACCATTTGATTGCAAACGAATCCAGTCGTTACCCCTGTTTACACCCCAGTCCATATAAGGGATACCACGGCGACTAACTGTAAAGTCTAACCTTGGATCAACCACATCGGTGAAAGGAACAAAATTATCGCTTGAATTCACGTTCATATCGTTCTTTAAATCTACCTGATTATAGGTATCCAACAAAGGTAACCCGCCGGCATCCACTTTAAAGGCATTAACAAGGTCCTGTGATGGTTGGTAAAAGCCGCAGCATGTTCCGATATCGCTTCCCTGAGGAGCATTTAAACCAGTTCCGATATCGGCTGAACCGCCATCAGTAGATCCATTGTTTATAGCACGCTCGATTTCGTAAATAGATTCTGCATTATTCCTGTGAACAACATCAAAATTGTCAAAGAAATTAGGCATCAATGAAAATTTACCACTGCTTATAATACCATCAAGTAAAGGTTTTGCAGCTGCATAATTTAACGTTTGCATATGAGCCCTTGCTAGAACAGCCATAGCAGCATATTTGGTCGGACGTCCCGGTTCAATCTGTAACGTCACGTCAGGCAAATTATTTATAGCAAAGGTAAGATCCTCAATGATAGCAGGCATTGCATCAACATTGTTAGGAACCTTGGTAGCATCCGGAGTATCTTCTTTAATAATCGGAATGTTTTTGAATACCAGCCATGCTTCAAAATTAAACCATCCTCTTAAAAAACGAGTCTCAGCTTCAAATTCTATTGCTTGTTCGGCCGTTATACCTTTGGCTAACTTTAATACTTTAAGAACACCGTTGGCACGGGTAACTCCCTTTAAGTACCATTTCCATTTGTCTGCGGCATAACCATTAGTAGTTTGAATATCCCAACGTTCTATCTCATTGATAGGAATCTGGTCAGTTTCGGTAGATCCTTTATAAGCATCGCCGCCAGCAATTCCACCAAATGTCCAGGCAGTTACTGATGAACCCCAGGTTATGTCCCAGTTCTCGTAGGTATCTCCCTTTCCGCCTACCATAGCATAGGTTCCGGTTAAAAGAGCATTAACTCCTTTGGCATCATAAAAAATATTTTCTGATGTCACCCCCAATGGGGCCTTATTTAAAAAATTTTCTGAACACGATAACGCAAAAGCCGTTATCATAGCCAGGAAAATAATATATTTTGCTTTTTTCATATCAATTATTTTTATTGTTAATTAAATTGTTACAATGAAAGTCTTAAACCAAAGATAATCTGGCGTGATGTTGGTGTAGCTCCTCTGTCAAGACCCAATGTTTTTGGATCTGAAGAAAAATATTCAGGATCAAGGCCGCTGTACTTGGTTATTGTAAACAGGTTAGTTAATTGGCAATAAATATTCACATTTTCAACTCTAACTCTGCTTAACAGTGATTTTGGCAAATTATAACCAATCTGTATGTTCTTCATTCTTAAGAAAGATGCATCTTCAACGAATGCCGATGAATTTTGTTGAGAAACTGAATTTATATCATACATCGGAAGTGTCGCATCAGCATTGTTTGCGAGGAAAGGACTTCCCCATGATTTATAAAGTGCGTCTTTACTTAAACCTCCATCGAACTGACCATAATCAATCCATCTTTTTACATAATTGATCATTTTGTTTCCATAGGTTCCGTATAATACCATACTCATATCGAAACCACCATAGGAAAGATTAATATTCATACCACCTGAAAGTTTTGGATGAGGACTCCCGATAAAGGTTCTGTCAGCGGCATCAATTTTACCATCTTTATTCACATCTCTGAATTTAAAATGGCCTGGCTTATTGTATGTTCCAAATGCCGGGGCAGCGTCAACTTCGGCCTGGGTCTGGAAAATACCATCAACTACATATCCAAAGAATTCAGGGAAAGCATGACCAACCTGAGCACGTGAATAATCAACCTGACGTTCACTGGCAGTTGTAAGAAATTCGTTTGCATTATTAGAAAGCTTGGTAACTTCGTTTACATAATGTGATAAAGTGGCATTAATACTATAAAGGAATTTACCATTCATAGCTTTGTTTGAATATCCAAGTTCAATATCAAAACCGGTATTTTTCATATCACCAATGTTAACGTATGGTTGGGTTGCAACACCTGACACCTGAGGTTTTTGTACCTGATAAAGCATGTCGGTAGTTTTCCTTTGCCATATATCTATGCCGAATGACAAGGTATTAGCTAATAACCTGGAATCAAGTCCAATATCGATAGTACTTGTTTTTTCCCATGTCACATTATCATTTCCGTACTGAGCTGGCTGAAACCCTGTAGTTAAACCACTTGGAGTTCCATCAAGAGGATACGAAGATTGAATTTTGTTTACGCCAAAGGTTGTATAGCTGTTGTAATCGCCGATACGGTCATTACCTGATTTACCCCAGCCACCTTTTAGTTTTAAGAAATTTATAACGTTGCTTGTACCTGCCATAAAGTTTTCCTGCGACATTACCCAACCTGCTGATACGGCAGGAAATACACCATAACGGGATGCTTTAGCAAAGCGGGATGAACCATCGCGGCGTAATACCCCTTCCAAAAGGTATTTACCATTCAGGGAGTAGTTTACACGACCAAACTGAGAGAAAAGAGACCATTCAGAAGCGTATCCGCTGTTCGTTTGATTTGCTTCTCCTGAATTAAGCTGCATATAGTCGAAACTATTATTAAAATATACTGCTCTGCCGGCATTTTCTTCTGTATAAACACTTGAAATGGCTTCAGTACCTACCACAGCGCTTATCCTGTGAGGCCCGATAGTTTTCTCATAGCTCAGGGTGTTAACCCAGTTCCACTGCATATTATAGTTATGGTTAATTGCTAATGCATCGTTTGGATGAGATTCAGCCATTTCAGGATTTGCTAATGTAACGTACTTCTGGTTTGTTGTACCATAGTCAAATCCAAAAAGTGATTTCAGAGTTAACCCCCTGATTATAGTGGCCTCTGCGTAAAAATTTCCCATTCCGCGTGCATACTTGTCGTAATTATTTGCATTACGGGTTAGCTGAGCGACTGGATTTTCCGCATTACCAAAATTAGGTCCTGATTTTGTTCCTGCAAATTTGCCTATGATATCATATACCGGAATAATAGGCTGGATACGATAAGCCTGCGATATTGGTGATGCTTCGCCATCATTTCCCATGTCACCTTGTTTAACGGTAAATGTTGCACTCAAAGATTGTCCAACCTTTAACCAATCTGCAACTTTTGCATCGGAATTGGAACGGAAGGTATATCTTTTAAACCCGGTATGAATTAAAACACCCTGTTGATCAGAGTAACCTGCAGAAAAAGCATATGTTGACTTTTGACTGCCTCCGCTGATTGAAAGATCATATTCCTGAGTTTTAGCAGTCTGATAAATTGCATCGTACCAGTTGGTGCCTGCTTTATTTGCTTTTGTTATCACATTTGTACTGGAATATGTAGAAGGATCTGTATTAGGAGCGCCTTCCATTGCACCTACAGGAGTAAGGTAATCAGGTAAAACCGGTGAGCTACCTGTTCCATAAAGAGCACTTGGCCTCGTTTGACCGTTATTATCAGCTCTTAGCCATACTGACTCGGCATATTCCTGAGCATTCAGCATGTCATACTGGTTAATGGCTTTTGATACACCTACTCTGGTTGAAAAGGTAATGCTCGGTTTGTCACCTGCTTTTCCCCGTTTGGTAGTAATCAAAATAACGCCGTTAGCACCCCTTGTTCCATAAATAGCCGATGATGAAGCATCTTTGAGAACAGAAATAGATTCAATATCGTCTGGATTTAAAGAAGAACCCGGGTCTGAAGGTACACCGTCAATTACATATAAAGGTCTGCTGTCATTGATTGTTCCCATACCACGGACGCGAATAAATGCATCACCTCCGGGTGTGTTTGAATTAACAACAGTAACACCTGCAACCTGTCCCTGCATACGTCCAACTGCAGTCGGAGCTGTAGAGATTTTCATATCCTTTGAAGACACTGTAGAAATAGAACCTGTCAATTCTTCACGTAAACGGGTACCATAACCAACAACAACAACTTCCTTAAGTGCAGTTACGTCAGCCTGAAGAACTATGTCAATTACAGTCTGAGTACCGACAACCACCTGCTTTGTGGAATAGCCGATAGATGAAAAAACAAGAACAGCTGCCGTACCCGGCACTTTGATTGAATAGCTTCCATTCAGGTCGGTGATAGCACCGGTCGTGGTTCCCTGAACTGTAACGTTTACACCAGGCAGAGATCCTTCGCTTTCGGCAGTGACCTTCCCGGTAATGGTTTTTTCCTGAGCAAAAAGAATACTCGAAGAAAGAACCATGCTGAGAATAAACAGCGCAATGCGCCGTAAATTGGTTGAAATTTGCATAGTCAGTTGTTTTTAAAACATGTTAGTTAAAAGGGTTTATAATATAAAAAAAGAATTTACTTTATTAAGAGCAAGGTTATATGTACATAGGTAGCGAAGGTAGAAATAAAAACTACAAAAACAATATTAATAATAATTTTTTTATTAAGGCCCAAATAAATGTATTTATTACCTCTGCGTAATGCATTGTTAATAAATGTATTACATAAATATCCATCGATTGAAAAGAGCGATTAATTTAGACACATACCAAATTAGAAAGTACCATTTTTGCCTTAAAATATATAAATAATTAGTGTACTTTTTACATTTTAAATTCTCAGGAAGAATTACTAAAACCGGTTCTTTTTTTAG
>JANYIW010000371.1 GCA_025358645.1 Bacteroidales bacterium | reverse complement strand
CAGATATAATCAGCAGGCAGATCGTTGAAAGAGGTACCAGGGCCAATCCCGGAAGAAGGATCTCCCTCTTGCGGGTCATATATATATCCGCATACAACACATTTGAATTTATCCATAGGGCGAATTACCTCGTTTTTATTTTTCTGACCACATCAATGACTGTCCCATCAACCCATTTGATTGCGGCAACAATCTCCTCTTCAAACTGAGGTTTTTGTGGTATGCCACATATTTTCTCGGCTTCATCCTTAAGTTCCCTGATCGTTTTTAAAGGAAGTCCGCTTCCCTTAACACTTTCAATAAGATCCTGACGCAAAGGATTGATTGCTATCCCCCGTTCTGTTATAACCACATCAATCAGTTCGCCGGGGCCACACAATGTAGTGACTTCATCTACTATTACAGGAATACGGTCGCGAAACAGAGGTATTGAAAGAATAACATTCCGGGCATGAAGGCAGTTTTGCCAACCTCCTATACCATGCAGGAGATAGCCATCTGAATGTGTAACAACATTACCGTTGAAATTTAAATCAACCTCAGTTGCTCCCAGGATCATTATATCCATCATACTGGTAAGGTTTCCCTTTGAATGATAGTTATATGCATTAAACACTGAGTAGGGAATATGGTTGGGATTATTCTCAATAGACTTTACAGAATCCAGATCAAATACCTGAGCGTCAAGTATAAAATTCATCTGGCCCTCCTCAAGCATCTTAACCATATACTTCGTACTGCCTCCAAAACCAAATTTTAATTTCCAGCCTTTGTTTTTCAGTATCTCATGTACGAATACAGCAATAGCCAGGGATGTCCCGCCTGCTCCGGCCTGCATTGTAACTCTATCCTTCAGAATACCTGATATTTCAAGAAATGAGGCAGTTAATTCAGCAATTAAAAGTCTGTCGGGGCTCTTCGTAATCTGTGTTGTTCCCGATACAATTTTTTCAGGTATTCCGATTTTGTCCACAACGACTACATAATCAACATAATTTCCTTCAATTTCCATCGGAAAGCATGGCAGATCAACAAGATTATCAGTAACTACAATAACTTTGGTTGCGTACAAATAATCAGCCTTCGCATAACCAAGAACTCCACATGCTGATGCACCACCTGTCCCCTTAGCATTACCAAAAGAATCGGCTGTTGGCGCTGCAAGAACTGCAATGTCGATCTTTACCTCTCCGTCCTGAATAGACTGTACTCTGCCTCCATGCGACCGAAGAACAGCTGTACCCTTCATTTTACCTTCCGAAACGTATCGACCAAGGGGACCGTTCATACTACCCTCTATCCTGTTTATTGTTCCATCCTCAAGATATTGAATAACAGAGTCATTACAGGGAAAAGAGGCTGAGGGGAACCAAACCAGGTCTTTTACTCCGAGTGAGGAAGCCAGTTCAAATACTTTATTGCTTACGAGGTCTCCATCTCTCAAATGGTGATGTGTAGAAATAGTCATCCCATCTCTGAGACCGCACTTATGCAGAGCTTCTTCAAGTGAACTGACGACTTTATTACCATCATCAGGGTAATCGGAACAAGTCGGTATCGGAGGCGAATACTTACTACCTTCAGGTTTATGTTTACCAACTCCTTTATATGGGACTACAGATTGACCATTGATCTCAGGTGGAACTGATCTTCCGGCCGCATTTATCACATTTTTCAACGCCATATTGTCACTTTAAGGTCTTTAACTCTATAGGTGTAACTTCATGCATCCAGGCACTAGATATTAGGTTGAGCCGAATAGCGAGATCGATAATTTTTTGAGCACGGGCAACAACTGGTGGATCTATCATTTTTGATCCCAGAGCAACGACTCCAAGTCCTTTAAGTTTTGCTGTTTCAAATGCCAGAACAATTTTTCTTGCCTTTTCTATGTCAGTTTTATCCGGAGCAAATCCAAGTTTTATTACAGATACCTGTCGTGGATGAATACAACCCATTCCTTCAAATCCCAGAGATTTTGATACCAGCACATTTTGCTTTAATGCTTCCATATCAGCAACATCTGAAAATACCGAATCGATAGGCTGAATGCCTGCGGCTTTAGCAGCAACAACAAGCCGTGTTCTTGCATAAAACGATTCCTTACCCTCTATTGTCCTGGGAACACCCAGATCGGCAGTATAATCTTCTAAACCTATGGCGATAGCTACAACATTTTCTGACCCGCGGGCAATCTCAAAAGAATTCTCTATCCCAAGTGCACTCTCAATAATAGGCATCAGAAACACCTTATTTTTGAGATTAAGTTTCATTTTAATCGCGGCAATTACTACTTCGACTTGCTTAATATAATCTGCACTTTCGCATTTTGGAATGAGTACAAGATTAACATTATGAGGAATGACAAAATGGAGATCTTCCAAACCTCTTTCACCCTGGTTTATTCTTACCATCCTTTCAGCGCCGCAGAAATTTATCTGTCTCAACGCGTTTCTTACCAGAATTCTGGCTTCATCCTTCTTTTCCGGGGCTACGGAATCTTCAAGATCTAAAATTATTCCATCGGCAGAATGGAGGCCGGCATTGATCATTAGTCCGGGAGTATTGCCGGGCAAATATAACCGTGAAAAACGAAATCTATCACGGGTTGTCGTATAGCTATTTTCCTTAAGAAATCCGGGAAGATATTCAAGATTGGAATTAATCAGCTGTTTAACAGCCGCTTCCATTCTGGCAGCGATAACGAACGGAAGAGCGCCAGAATCGTTAATCTTTATATTGGCATGTTTAGCTCCGAAGAAATCAAGGACTTCAACAACAAGATTTTTTATGGATTCACCATATAAAACTTTAACTTTTGAGGTAAGGTCAATATTTATACCTCCTTCAGTCTTTAGTTCTAAAACTATTTCGCAATCAGACCTGACCTTTGTACCGGAATTCCCGGCGATTGCTATGGTTTTTATCATTTTGCCTGATGGTTGAAAATGTTATACAAACCTAATGATTTTTTCAAACATGAACCACATCCGGCGTTTAAGTGATTCAATTCATTTCAATGTTATTTTTTTTTTTTCGCAGAGCTCTATCAAAACTCCGTATGTTGTCTTTGGATGTAAAAATGCAATATCAAGACCTTCGGCACCTTTTCGGGGTTTACAATCAATCAAAGTTATACCCATGTCCGCGGCATGCATCAGTTGCTCTTCAATTTTCTCAACAGCAAAAGCAATATGATGAATTCCTGCGCCTTTCTTCTCAATGAATTTTCCTATAGTACCTTCAGGGTCAGTTGATTGAAGAAGTTCAATCTTTGTTTGTCCCACCATGAAGAATGCAGTCCGGACTTTCTGATCTGCCACCTCTTCAATTTTATAGCATGTCAGACCAAATACCTTTTCATAAAAGTTTATTGCATCTTCAAGGTTGGTGACAGCTATCCCGATATGTTCAATATGTGATGGTTTCATTCGTCAAAGAATAAATTTAAAATGGAAATTCTACCGGCGTCTTTATTTCTGACTGTACATTTTCAGGTTTTTTAGCCGCAACATGAACGGGATTACCATCAACGTAAATTGCTTTGTATGGAACAGTCGGGCAGGCAAACTCACAATGACCACAACCTATGCAAATATCTTCGGTAACCTCCGGAATTACAAGGTTCCCTTCATAAGGGATCATGTGTACAGCTTTTGTTGGACAACTTTCAGAGCATGCTCCACAGGCTGTTTTCTCTGTCTTTACTATACAATTATCTTTTATAAATTTTGCTTTACCTATCTGGGTAAGCTTTTTAGCTTCAAGAATAAGAGGATGTAATGCATTAGTAGGGCAAATCTCTGTACATTTTGTGCAGTTATATGTACAAAAACTCTTGTGGTAATCCATCACAGGTTGCATGATGCCTGCAATTCCATATTGCTTATATGCAGGTTGCAGGACGCCATTGGGACATACATTAATACATAGTGAACAGGCAATACAATCTTTATTAAAATCGACTATCCTTACTCCGCCCGGAGGACAAACAGGGCAGGTCTTGCTTTCTTTAACTGTTGAGTCTTTCTTAGGTTTTGGCGCTGTTTTATTCTGACTTTTTGCAACACGCGATATCCCAAAGAGGAGAAAGAGAGTTCCAACAATCACCTTACGCCTGCTCTCATCAGTTACATGAGCTTTCTTTTTAAAGCTTACAATTCCGTACGAAATGGCATTATCCTGACATGTATGTATGCAATTAAAGCAACTGACACACCTTGTAACATCAACATCGGGTTTAAGAAAGTCAATACAGGAAGATTTGCACCGCATAGCGCATCTTCCACACCTTGTACATGCAGATTGATTAAACTTTATCCTGAAGAGTGAAATTTTTGAAATGAGACCAAGAAATGTTCCAACAGGGCAGATCATATTACAATAGAGACGACCTTTTGTTAATGAAAGTCCGCCAATGAGAAGAAAGAAAGCCGCGGGAATGGAGTAAACAATTAATGGAAACCCTTTGACAGGAACATTACTCAGGGTATAAATATCAAATTTACCAAGTATACCGGAAAGAAAATTATTTATAATAATAATAACCGGTTTGGCAAAACATGTCATAAAACGGCTATAAATACTATAAGGATCCAGAAGGGTTAACATATAAATACCCCAAACTAAAGTAACAACAAGTGTAACTGCAAGAATGGTATACCTTAAGATAGTGAAGGGCTTCTTGAATCCATACCTTCTGAA
>JANYIW010000350.1 GCA_025358645.1 Bacteroidales bacterium | reverse complement strand
AATGCATTTCCTGCGGAACGTGCCTGGATCAGTCCGTAAATGGGAACAGGTGAGACAAGTTGAATAAGGATCATCCCATATAAAATCAGATCCCATAATCCTAATACTCTTCTTAAACGGGGTTCAGAAGAGGTATTTCCGGGGGATGACTGAATCTTTCTTTCACTTTCAACCTGATTCATGAAAAAGTCTTTATTTGGAATGATTAAAAAAAATCGCTTAACAAATTATTTATCAGATACTTGATTCAAATACCTTTATTATTTCATCTAATTTTTTTATAGTTTCCCCCTTCAGAATTTTACTATTTCCTTCTCTCAGGTAATTTTCTACAATCTTACTTGCATTCTTTTCCACAGTAGGCGCTCCATCTGCCAGCCAGTTATCATAATTATTTGTATTTGACACCTTTACTTCTCTGAATTCCCCGCTGAATAAAAAATCCATTGTATGTTCTTCCATTAAGAAACTTCCTTTTGGTCCCACGCTGTTTATAACCTGAACCCCGATAGTATTCTTATCTACCTGGATACCTCTGTGAAGTCTCCTTATAATACCGTTTATTTCATCATCAAGAACTAACTGCTCCAGACTTATTGTCAACCCTGTGGCAAACATTCCTGAATTCATGATAAGATCATTCCCTCCGCATATTGCGCACATATTACTTATTGTTTTTTCCCAAGAATTTTGTTCATCATGTGCATTAGAATCCGAATTTGGGGCAGTGGTATGACTTGGCATGTTATAATATCTTGCCATCTGGCAGCCGGCAACTCTAAGCATACTGGTTTCAGGACTGCCAATGATTGCTGCTGTATATTTCATGTCAAACGTAGTCCACGAACTTCCATAAATTACAGGGGTACCTGATCTGACCAATTGAGATAAAACCACGCCTGAAAGAACTTCCGTATTATGCATTGTCAGCAATCCGGCAACAGTGTAAGGCGCGCTGACTCCTGTCATTGGTTCGGGCAGGAGATTTAATGGCACTCCTTCAGTGGCTACGTCAATAAGAGCATCAACTGCACCAGGTTCCCATAATAGCGGACTCGTTGAAGAAAGCTGGCTGATAGCCGATGGGCATTCGGAGATATTGTTTTTGCCGGCAATAGCCTTCATCATGTCAATAATTGAAGCATTTATTGCAGTACTTTCTGTAGAGAAAAATAAAGGTTTTGTGGTATTTTCGTATAACGCCTTTACAGCATATAACAAGGTAGCCTTTGGTGTTACGTCTTGTGGCATAACAGGGACACCCACAACGTCAATATCTGCTAATTTATCAGAAATCAAGGCAAAGTTCTCAACATCCTTGACTGTTGAATTTCTTCTTTCGTTTGTGTTGGCATCAATGATAAAGATTGCATTGTGCCCTGACGCACATTTAGGTATACCATCGCCGAGAGTCAGATACTTATTTCCGTTCCTGTCATATAAATCGATTGTTTTTGGCACAGATTTCAGACAGGATTCAACTATTTTTCTGGGTATCCTGACAAGTTTTTTATCATAATCAACTATGGCCCCTCTGGAATTCAGCAGATCAAGTGCTTTCTTACTGTAAACCAACACACCGGAAATTTCGAGGATATTTATTGATGCTTCATGTATTTGTATTATTTCCTGATCGGATAAAACTTTAAAATCTTGAAATTTCATTAAAAATCCTCCTTTTAATCTTTTAACTCTGGTTAACTTTTATAGTTTTCAAAAAAATGTATCGACTTACCGGCTTTCTGCAAGGTACCGGATTTATAAGATTCAAAAGCAGACTCAAGAGTTTTTATTTCAAAATGCTTTTTTATTCATTATCCAATAAGGTTTTCTATAATGAATCTTTCCAGTTCCTCATAATCGCGATCTGCAATATATTCCTGCATTTTACTTTCATCGAGGCTTCTCGAGATCTCGAGAAGTCTCGTGAAAATAAACCGACTATTTGACAGATGTTTTGTTGATGCAGAATCTTTCTGAGTCCGCATCGCCTTAACATCCAAACCTATATACTCACCCTTTTTACCATAATCATGTTTATCAAGAATACGTACCTGGTTGAAAGCTCTCCGTATATCAACGGCACCAAATGTTTTATCCTGATCATATTTTAACCCGTTTTGATCATTCAGATGAACAGTCCATAACTTATTAAACGACAGCGCAAAACCCATTTCATCAGATGGATCAAGCCCGGCCAAAATGGCATGGGCACTCTCTATATTGACACCTACACGAGCCGGGTCATCGCAAAGCAAGCCAAGAGCAATTGCATGGCCGGTAGTTGGTATATAGGAATGATCCATTGGCTCATTTGGCTTTGGTTCAATACAGATCCTGATTTTAGGATCATATCTTTGCATAAGATTTATAGCTTCAACAATACGCTCTGTTGCAACAACGCTGTCTTTTGATTCGCGAACATAAGTACCTTCCCGGGCGAGCCACAGAACAAGAAGATTTGTTCCCAGAGCATTTGCAATATCAATAGCCCTGTAAGTTCTTTCAATTGCATATTTTCTGCATGCCTCATCATTGGATGTATATGCGCCATCAATTGTCCGGCTGTCTTCCCATAAACGCGGGGCAACAAATTCAGATGCCAGACCATGACTGTCGAGCTTCTTTTTTAATTCGGCTGCCTGCTTTATTATTTGGGCTGGCTGAAGCTTATTTAAGTCCGGGACTGCATCATCATCGTGAAACTGAACTGCGTCAAAACCTAAAGTTTTATACTTGGTTAATTTTTCTCCGAATTTAACAGATTCGCGGACTGTTGGTCCGAATGGATCGGCGCCTTCATGGATATTCCATGGACCGAATGTAAATTTAAATTGTCCTGGCATGATTAATATTTTAGGTTATCTTGTTTTAATAAATTTTAGTGTTTTAGTCAGAGATAATTCCTCTTCTTCAGCGGGAAAATACTCCAGACCGAAAAAACCGTCGTATCCTGAATTATCAATTGCATCAAGGATTGGCAAATAACTTATTTCTCCCTTATAAATCTCATTGCGCCCGGGAACGCCTGCAGAATGAAAATGTCCGATCAATGAAGCATTTTTCTGAATTGTGGAAATATGGTTGCCCTCCATAATCTGCATGTGGTAAATGTCATATAACAGTTTAAGGTTCGGCGAATTGACTTTTTTAATAATATCGAAACCGGTTTTTGAAGATACAAGAAAATAGCCGGCATGATCAACATTCGAATTCAGGGCTTCAAGTACAAGTGTGATATTCTCCTTCGAGGCAATGGCTGCAGCTTCAGATAAAGTTTCAACCACGCTGTCGAACTGTTGCTGAAAAGATTTGCCACTTACTTCATTTCCGGTGCAGGTAATCAATTTACTGCAATTTAGTTTTTTGGCTATGAGAATTGTTTCCTGCAATCTGTCGAGATACTTTTTTCTGTCCTCCGGCTTTGTAAGAAACCCTCCTATTGATCCGTCAGGTGCATTTACAACTATATCATTTATAGTGACATTTAACTCCTTGCAAACTGATGCGATTTCATCAATCTCCTTTTTCTTATATTCCAACCCTGATCCGTTAAATTCATAGTCCCAATACCAAAACTCAATTGCATCAAAGCCCAGTTGTTTTACTTTGACTATTTTGTCAGTTGTTTTTGAACCAATGAAGAATGGATCAATACATAAATCTATTCGTAGCATGGCAAATTATTTTATTTTACAGATATGCATTTGAAACTTTTATAATGCCCTCGGCAATCATGTCACAATCCTGTGCAGAAAGCTGTGGCGGTATATCAATATGAATGGAGCGGCCCAACAATTCAAGAGTTTTAGGATTCATTTCGGGTGAATATTCTATTTTCCCTCCTTTTGCAATATAATGAGGACAGGTGTATGGACAACCATCAGAAGTACTTGTCCATTTATTTAAAATCATGTCCCAGTGGTTATAGACATGCCAGTCCGGTACGGATTTATTGTGAAGAGAAGATGCTCCAATACCCTCAGCATTTAATGCCTGCGCAAATTTACCTGCCAATTCAGGAGAAGGAACATAAAATATAAGAACAATACCGGTATCCCCGGCAGCATCATTGAGTCTACGGAATTCTAATCCTTTTATTCCTGATATTGCATTTTTAATCCGGTTTTTATTTGAATTCATTCTCAGCAGCAGATCATCGAGGCGTGTTAACTGAGCACGTAATACAGCACCGGTAAGTTCGCTCATCCTGAAATTAACGCCGGGAAATAATTCGCCTTCATATCTGGCTTTTACAAATCGGCCTGCAGGACCACCCGGGCGCCAGCACGCTGCAGTGTCGTGATATGCCATGGAGCGGTCAATAAGTCTTTCATCATTTGTTGTAATAATTCCACCTTCACCGGCGGTTATGATCTTATGATATTGAAAACTGAAAGCCCCCATATCACCGATACTTCCCAGTCTTTTCCCGTGATAGGAACCTCCTGTAGCCTGAGCAACATCTTCAAGAACTTTGATATTATGCGTATTTGCTATAGACAATATCCTGTCCATATCACAAGGGACTCCCCTCATGTGAACTGCAATCACAACTTTAGTGCGTGGAGTGATTTTCTTTTCAAAATCGTTCGGGTCAATTGTTAACGAATCATCGACTTCAACTATCACAGGCACTGCTTTGGCTGCAACAATACAGGCACATGATGCAAAAAAAGTATAACCGGGAACTATGACTTCATCACCGGGACCAACTCCCATGGCGACCAGTGATGATATTAGTGCTGACGTGCATGAGTTAGTCGCCAGACCATATTTCACTCCGATTTTTGCAACAAATTCCTCTTCAAATTTCTTTACTCGCGATTCTACATTGGCTGGGCCATAATATCTGAAAAGGTATTTATCATTGATGACATCAATTACTGCTTGTTTTTCAAGTTCACCAATTTCATATCCTCCCGGGTACATGGGGAAATTTTCGGTTGTCTTCGATTTCGGGCCACCCTCAATGGCCAATCTCATTGTATTTAATTCCATATTTTCTGAGAATTAGTTGTTCAAATTCAAGTTTAGGCAAAAGGTAAGATTCCAGATTAGTTTCAGGTCAAATCTCTTATCTAACAAATTTATTTTACTTGTATTATATTAACAAATAATGTTAAATTAGTATCAGTTATTTCCATTTGACTATTAGACATGTATCAATAATCTGATTAAATTGCAGCTTAATTAAACCTTAGCCTTGTAGAGAAAATACGATTGTTTATAATACTAAAATCAAGTATTTCACTCCAGGATTTTTCACATTTTTAAAAGACCGAATATTTGTACGATTGCTTTATGCAGGTTGATGATAATTAAACTCTAATAACGGTAACAATGCAGATCAATCTTGAAAAACTCAACCCTTACGATAATTCCACTTATTTAATAAGGGAATATATCCAGCCAGGTTTTAAGTCCCCGCGTCATTATCATCAGGAATTTGAATTGGCTTATATTGAAGAAAGCTATGGGAAACTGTACATGGGCAACACAATTGCTGATTTCAAAAAAGGAGATTTGTTTTTATTTGCCCCAAGAGTAATACATTGTTTCAAAAATCCTAAATGTTATGAAGAAACCAAAAAAGATGCAAAAGCAGTTTGTGTTTTTTTCATGCCCGATTTTTTGGGAGGGGACTTTTTGCACAAGACGCAGACAAAAATGTTGAATGCTATGTTTCAAAAATCAGTTATGGGATTGCATTTTCCAAAACCTTCAGCAGAAATAATTGAATTGCTTAAATCGATGTTCAATGCAAAGAATCTTAGGGGAGTAATAAGTCTTCTTAAAATTCTTGACATACTTTCATTGCAGAAGAATGTAAATATTTTGTCAGGAACATTGTTAAATAAGTATTATTACAAACATGCTAAGGATGACAGAATCGATAAAGTAATGGATTTCGTATACAAAAATTACCACAAAAAAATTACTGCAAAAGAAGTTGCTGATCTTATTTTTATGAGCGAAGCAGGTTTTTCGAGATTTTTCAAATCCCGGACGGAAATCAATTTTACTGAATTTATCAATGAGATCCGGCTTTCGAATGCACAGCAATTGCTGATTGAAACCAATAAATCGATACAGAATATTAGTCTGGAATGCGGATATGAGAACCTTTCGTATTTCAACCGTCAATTTAAGTCGCATAATAATTTGTCCCCAAAGGTTTTTCGTGAGTATTTCATTAATACAGAATCTTAATCCTTATTGTAACCTTTTCCTGACGGATCGCCGCTTCTTCCACCCCCCTTTCCATCCATTGGCTTGTCATCCCGAGCGCCGCGAGGGATCTCAACGGTCCTGGCCAAATACCTTATGTTCTGACTGGGACAGCCTTCATAGTTCCATCGAACAATAAATCAAATGTAAATTTTATCCCATTTCTCCAAACACATTTGTCTTAACGTTTTTAAGTCTTCATTACAAGTGTCTGCCAATGAGTAGTATATGAAATGATGTCATTAAGATAATGTCCGGATACCGGCGATTTTGAGCCAGCTCAAACTAATAAACTTCCAGGTCTTCCCATCCGGGGAATTTTGGGTATTTCGCATGCGGTTCTGTCTGATACCAGAAACAGACTGATGATATATCTGATTGTTGTTTAAGGAATCTTCCTCCCGTATGCCAGCCAAGATCCTGCATGGTAATTTTCAAATCCGAATCAAAACGAACCGGATCCATAATATGCCACCTGTAAAGGCCAAAACGCTGCATGACAGTGTAATGTCCGTCACCCCGTAATACCTGATGCATTCCTGCATAAGGAGTGCTGTATTCCGTATAGTTTCTTTCGCTTACTCCCGCAGTATTCTTTTTTGTTGTGTTAAAGCCATAGGAACCACAGAAATAATCTTCTGTGCCTGTTCCACAGATAGTAGGAAATTTGGTATCCCCATCCATATAAAACTTAATCTCACCCTCGCCCCACCATTCATTGTTATGTACTCCCCATGCCATGTAAACACCCACATACTGACCTTTCCCCTTAATGCCGTCAACTATTGTATATACTGATGTTGGTTCAGGGTTTGAACGACGGAACTGAGCATGAAAATAACCTGCATCTGATGGTATATCTGTCAGAGTATAGTCGATCTGATAAAACAATTCCAGGATATCATCCTTATTTATATTTTCCATAGTGATCCTGCATCTTTTATGGAAAGGCATTACCCAGTAGCAGTTAAAAGCGCTTCCTGGATTTACGCATACAACTGATGAGACAAGCGGTGCATAGATGCCCCAACCCATACCGAAAAAATCACCGGCAGGACATTCTACAGATGGTTCGGTTTCATCATCCCAATAAATTCTCATGATGGCGAAACGCCAGTTTCCAGAGGGTGTCATCCAGATATGCTGAATAGCGCCAGTACCTTCGATATTTGCAAGTGTGAATGTCTCCCCGGATCTGATTTCAATATAAGGATTTATCTTCCATCCCGGACCCAGGTCTCGGGCATTAACAGATGAATTGGCTACATTTCGCTTATCTTTATCCTTAGGATCAGCCATTCCTCCCTTCCCTTTTTCACCTGTATAATTTTCGGGACTAATAGATCGTGTTTTTGCATCAGATAGCCGATACAGGTTTCCAACATTCATTTCCAGACCATTAAACTTACTTTGTGAAAAAATAATAATCGGGAAAAGGAAGAAAATCAAAATGGCAGTAATAATTTTTGTTTTCATAAGACTTTCATTTTATAAAGTTTATATCCGTGATTATAATAGATTTTTTATTAAATTATCTTTTTGAATTTCCCTCTATGACTTCCGCATCTAAATGTCGCCTGCTTTTAATAAAAACCACCGGATGCTGATTTCCCTGGATGGCAATGTCAGTCTTAGTGAAAATGAGATCTTCCTTATTATTCTATCTCCCATGCAAAAGGTAATAGTTCCCTTAACTTAACTTTATTTTCGTTTGAAATGATAACATCTGTGTTCATATTCTTAGCATCAAGAATGTGCATGAGCTCCCTGCATCTACTACATGGAGGGATAGCACCTTTATCATCTGTCGCGACATTTATTTTTTCTCTATTTGCTTTCGGAATTGTGGCAATCTTTATACCCAATTGATTCTCGTTAAATCTATACTTTCTTTGAATTCAGGCTCAGACTTCCCTACTCTGCTTTCGAATACAAAATAAACATTGTCCGGAAATTTTAATCCGCAAGCAGCACAATATTTTGCAAATTTCTATTAATCGTTTCATTATAAGGTAATAATGCCAGTCATCTAAATGAGGATCCATTTCCCAAATAATTAGGAAATCCTAATACAGGAGTGATCATAATATTATAAGTAAAATCGAATATATTATTGTAATCCGATAAAAATTTGAATGGATTAAGTTTACAAAAGTTTTTAACAGAAATCAAGGACTTAGTCGGGCGGGATAGTGGGCAAACACTTTCCCGCTTTTTTCATTATCATATATTGCCCATACGCAGTTATATTAGTTATCTAAGGAATGTCTTAATCTATTTTCCCCGGTGAGTTAAAACGATTTTTCTCTTGCTAAATGTACCGTTACTCATTTTTTCCCGTTTCGATATTGAATATTTTACCGGTGACGCCACAGCCATAAGTTCAAGAACCTGAGGCAATGTTTCCTGAACAAAAGTGGCAGTATAAGTAAGCTCAAGTAATTCAGGATCTTTTATCTGGATATCAACATTAAACCATCTGCCTAATTTCTTTGCAACTTCACCCATTGGCTCCTTATCGAAAACGAGTTTACCCTCTTTCCACGAAAAATACCTGTCATCTTCGATTGTACGGGTAATAATTTCATTATTATTCTTTTGAAAAATGGCCAGATCAGTCGGCTTCATCTTTAACAAGGGAATTACTTTTCCGTCAGGATTTTCACGTTGCAGCTCAACCCTGCCATTGATAAGTGAAGTTTCAATTCTTTCTTCATCCGGATACGCCATTATATTAAATGTTGTTCCACGCGCCATAATCTCAATTTCTCCTGCCTTTACAATAAAGGGTATCTTTGGATTATGAGCTACTTCAAAATATCCCTCACCAGTTAGTTCAACCCTGCGGAAATCTTCCTGAAAACATAGTCTTTCATAAAGATTGATACAAAGTTGTAAAGTTATATAATAATTTATCCTATAAGCAAATTTAACTTAACGCTAAAAAGAAAGTAACATTTTAGTCTCTAAACCCACCGTTTTCAGACACATAATATGCTTTGTTTCTTCTTAAAAGGTTATATTTTACATAAAAAGGATTCCATTCAATCTGCACTTGCTAACTTTAAAAAGTCAATCTCCCTTGACGAAAATAACCTATATAGTTACTACGATACTCTTTAAAGACCCCATTCAGACAATTAAGTATTTAAACAAAACTATTAAGGAAACCCCCTGCCGAAAAAAATTAATGATCAAACAATTAGGCAATCAATAACAAGTAACCGGTCCTGAATCATTTTTCAGCAAATCTTCACTACTTTAATTGCAAGTATTTGCCCAAGCTTCTGAATCTTATCGGCAATGTGGCCAACTCCAATGGCACAATGATGTGCTGGTCCTTTTTTCGACCACTCATTCATAAATTTTCT
>JANYIW010000310.1 GCA_025358645.1 Bacteroidales bacterium | reverse complement strand
ATAATTAAGGGAGCAGAAACAGGAGCTTCAAGCGGTGTGATCTTTTTCTCGACATCTTCCTCCGGCAGCGGAAATGACGCTAACACGCTTGACAATAACTTCATCACAGCTGATGCTTCCGGAAGACCTGTAAATGTCATTTTTTCCGCAGGAACATCTGGAAGCGAAAATAGCGGTAACACAATAAGCAATAATAATATATTCGACTTCTTTAATCCGGGCATATCTTCTAACGGGATACTTCTCTCTTCATCGACAACTGCCTGGAACATTACCGGAAACAGTTTTTATGAAACGGCATCATTTGTACCGGCTGCAGCTGTAATCTACAATGTATTACAGATCAATAATACATCAGGAACTGGTTTTAATGTGACCGGAAATTATATCGGGGGAAGTTCAGCTTTGAACGGGGGAAGTGCCTGGACAAAAACGAATGGTTCCGATAACACTTTTTATGGCATAAACGTGAATGTAGGAACCGGGACTGCCAGCAGCTTACAAAATAATACAATCAGTAACATTAACTGGAGCAACTCATCAAACGCCATGTGGACGGGAATAAACGTTGCCGGTGGGAATGTGAATATCGGAACGGCTACAGCAAATACTATCGGGGCAACAACCGGTACCGGATCCGTCACAATTACGGGGGGTGCTACAAACACAATCGTATATGGAATAAACATTCCAGGAGCGGGAACAGTAAATTGCCAGAACAACAATGTAGGGTCTGTAACTGCAGGTAACTCAAATCCGGCCAATGCAACCAACCTTTATGGCATAAACAAGACATCTTCAGCAGGGATCACAAACATAAGCAACAACCATATTGGGAGTACCACAACTGCTAACAGCCTAAGTGTTAGTTCAGCCAGTACAGGTAATTCTCAAAGTCTTATTGGAATAAGTTATGCCGGTACTGCATCGGGTACTATAACCGGAAATTCAATTGCAAATCTTTTCAATAACACCACTTTAGCTTCAGGAGTAATTGCAGGCATGAACTTTAACGGTACAGCAGGGGCAGATAATGTAACCGGAAACATTATCTCCGGCCTGACCACAGGAAATTCTCCAAATAATGCTTCAGTGTACGGATTAAGGATTCAAAGCGGTTCAACAACTTATGCCAACAACATCATTACACTCGGGGGTAATACCCAGACTATCATATATGGTATTTACGAAAATGGAACAGCCGGGAACGACAATAATGTATATTTTAATTCTGTTTATATAGGAGGAACTCCTTCGTCCGGCAACAAGAATTCCTATGCGCTTTTTAATAATGCCAGCACAAATACAAGAAATTTCATAAATAACATTCTATATAATGCCAGATCGAACAGCGGTGCCACCGGAAAACACTATGCAGCTTTTATTAATGTTTCAGGGGGAAGTATTGCCTGCGATTATAATGATTATTATGTAACAGGAACAGGCGGAGTACTGGGATACTACGGAGCAGACCATACTGTTCTGCCTGTAGTGACGGGTCAGGATACCCACAGTTTTGCCACTAACCCGCTATTTGCAAATGCAGGAGGAACATCACCTTCAGATTATATACCGGCAGAAACAACATTGGCAGGTGTTTCAGGAACACCTGTGGTAACAGACTATAATGGTGCTGCCCGAAGCTCAACGCCTACCATGGGTGCACTTGAAACCGGTGTATGTACGAACCCTACTAATGGAGGAACAATAGCGTCTTCACAAAGCGGATGCAATCCTTTCAATCCCCTGGCATTTACAAGCACATCACCTGCTTCGGGATTTATCGGATCCACTCTGGAATATAAATGGCAGCAATCAATTGCAGGAAGCGGTTCGGGCTTCACAGATATTCCAACAAGCAACGCAACAACATACGATGCAGGATCACTCACTCAGACCACATGGTTCAAGCGGCTTGCAAGGGTAACCTGTAAAAGTGACTGGACAGGAGCTGCAGAGTCAAATGTATTAATAGTTACAGTAAACCCGCTGCCGATAGCCGGAGCTATTACAGGCGGATCTGAAGTATGTATGGGAGGTTCTTTGTCCTTAACAGCCAACGCCACAGGAACGCCTCTACTGACGTATACATGGTTATCATCAAATCGCGCAGTCGCAACAGTGGACAACAGCGGCAATATAACTCCTGTATCTGCAGGCTCGACAAACATAACTTATAAAGTAACCGATGGAAGTTCCACCGGATGTCAGGCAACGTCACCCATTCATTTAGTTACTGTTAATGCCCTTCCGCTTGCAACTCCGATTACAGGAGGAAATGCTTTATGCAAGAATAGCACCATGACCCTGATACCACATGCAACCGGAACCCCTATGCTGACATACACATGGAATTCAACAAATACAACAGTTGCAACTGTAAATAATTCGGGCGTTGTTACAGCAGTATCTACTGGTTCAACTTTAATACGATATCGTGTTACTGACGGAAGTGGAACTGCATGTTCTGCAATTTCGTCTCCTTACACGGTAACCGTTAATCCATTGCCTGTTGCAGGAGCTATAACCGGAGGAAATACCCTATGCATGGGAAGCACCCTGCCACTTACTTCTAATGCAACGGGAACGCCGGCTCTGACATTCACATGGGCCTCATCAAATACAGCTGTTGCTACTGTTAATAATTCAGGAACTGTAACACCGGTGTCTGCCGGAGCCACAAATATTACATATACAGTAACAGACGGAAGTTTGACACTATGCTCAGCAACCTCCCCCACCTTTGCCATAACGGTTTATGGTCCGCCTCAAATTAACCTGACAGTCGGCGGCTCGGGCACAATTTGTTCCGGGACAGGTACAAATATAACAGTAGCTTTGTCAGAAGCCGGAGTGAATTACCAGTTAAGAAATGCCACCGGAAACATTATTATAGGTGCACCTGTGGCCGGAACAGGGGGAACAATAAGTATGCCGACAGGTAATCTGGCTTCGACAACAACGTTCAATATTTTAGCTACTATTGGAGTTACCAACTGCCAGGCACAGCTTAATCAAACTGTAACTATAACAATCGATCCGTCCTCTTCCACAGGTACCTTGGAAAGTGGAACGGGCCCCGTAACCTTTGGAAACTCAACCGGCGATATCACTCTTAGCGGATATATCGGTTCGATTGTAAAATGGCAAAAAATGGTTGGTACAGGTACCTGGGATGATATCATGAACACCACAGCCAGTTATAATGAGATACCAATATCTGTTGGCACCTGGGAATATCGTGCATTGGTTCAAAGCGGAACTTGTCCTTCAGCCTTCTCCAGCGCCTTCAGTATTACCGTTTCACCCAAACCCCTTTCTATTTCAGCTGGTAATCAGGTAAAGAATTACGGGCAAGCTTTTTCCTTTAACGGGACAGAGTTTATTGTGACCGGACTCATCAACGGTGATGCTGTAACAAGCGTTACGCTTACCAGTGCCGGGGCTGCATTAACGGCAGATGTTTCCGGTTCTCCTTATCCCATAACAACAGGCGGGGCCGTTGGTACCGGACTTGGAAATTATACCATAAACTATATTAATGGCTCTTTTACAGTAAGCAAAGCCCAGCTTTCTGTAACTGCTGATGCTCTATCAAAAGTATACGGAACAGCAAACCCGGCATTGACCTTCAGCTATAGCGGATTTCAGAATGGAGAAAATGAATCTGTGATTGATTCAAAGCCGTTGGCAGGTACCACAATTAATAATAATACTCCTGCTGGTATTTATCCCGGAGCAATAATTGTTTCAGGAGGAAGTGATAATAATTACAGTTATATTTATGTAGTGGGAACATTTACTGTGAAAAAATCACCTCAGACGATTACCTTTTCTGACTTCCCCGAGAAGCTTCTGGCGGGAGATTCTTATACCCTTGTGGCGACCTCAACTTCCGGGCTTACTGTTCTTTTTCAAAGTGAAGATATTACAAAAGCCACTGTTGAAGGAGAGGTGCTTACTGGAGTGTCAGGAGGTAATGTTGAGATAAAAGCTTACCGGCCCGGAGATCAGAACTTTGATCCTGCAGAGGTATCTTCAACTATAGAAATAACATCAACCCACAGGGATATTATGCATCTGTTCACTCCCAATAACGATGGCTTCAATGATTACTGGGAGATACCGGATCTGGCTACGTGGGGGAAGAGCGATGTTAAAGTGTTCAGCAGATGGGGAAAGCTGGTTTTTTCCGACTCCGATTATAACAACCGCTGGGATGGAACTTCTGACGGGAACCCATTACCTGAAGGAGCATATTATTTTATAATTAAAACAGAGAATGCCGGAATAGTTAAGGGCGCATTGAATCTGGTAAGGTAGGGCGCATGACGAAGGACCCGGAACGCAGGATATCTTTAATTTGTAAATTAGATCATATTAAGAAATAAATATAAATATGGATGAGTTTAGGGTTGAAAAAACCGGGATTTGTACTCTGAGCATTTTATAAAGCTGAAATGAAGAAGCTATATTTTATTTCAATCTTATTACTGACTGTCAAGGCTGTTTACAGTCAGCAATCTCCGTTGTCAGAGAACTACTACATGGATAAGTATTCCCTGGCTCCTTCCTACGCGGGTAATTATAATCCAAAATACCTGGTTATGGGATACAGGAGTGACTGGTCGGGAATTGACGGAGGTCCAAAGACTCTAAGGATCTCTTATAACGATGTTTTTCCTTTTATGAAAAATGCCGGTTATGGAGGTAAGCTCGTTTATGACAAGTCAGGGATTTTTAATCAGCTCTATATACTTGGTTCGTACTCTTACAACCTGAAGGTAAACGAGGACAATCATTTAATGTTCGGACTTTCTATGGGCTTTTATAAGAACACGATCAACCTGCTTGATTTTTACAATGATCCGAAATACACAATTGACCCCTCGCTGGTAAGTATGGACATAAGATCACGTCTTAAGTTTATGAGCGATGTTTCTGCCATATGGAAGTGGAAGAATGCCGAGGCGGGGCTACTTTTCTCAAATATCAGTTTCGGTAATACAAGTTATAAGGAAGTTGATCTGACTTACAATCCTCTATACAATTTTCAGTTCCATGGAACGTATCTTTATGAAATAAATGATCGCTGGGATATTTCACCGCTTCTTATAGTCAGAGGAGGAAAATATATTAAAAGCCAGGCTGAATTCGCAACACAGATCATGTATATGAAAAAAATCCGGGGAAGTCTTATGTTACGTGATCCTGGTATATTAGGGTTTGGAATTGGAGCCAATATTGGCAAAGGGTTAAAGATTGCCTATAATTTTAATTTTGCGACTAATGTGGAACTTGGTGCGTTTAATAATCATGAGATATCAATTGGGGTGAATGTCTTTGAGTATATTCATAAATCCGAATTGTCAGAATAAGTAAAATACCACATCCCTAAATTTCCGGTAATATCTTTAGCAGCATTTGTTATCTAAATTTTCCTCGTTTTGTTATTATTGAATTAAATGATATTTTTGCTTCTG
>JANYIW010000277.1 GCA_025358645.1 Bacteroidales bacterium | reverse complement strand
ATCCATTTTTTCATTACACAAGACTTTACATGAATTATTTCAATAACTCACTTAAGCATAAGATTATACTATTAGTTTCTGTTTCTATTATTCATGTGCTTGCCATTGGGCAGAATGTATCCATAACAGAAAATTTTAAAGAGATCAAAACTTATCCTTTTTCCGATCCAAATCCCTTGCCCGCGATGGCCATAAGTAAAAAGGTATCATCCTTTTATCCATATTTCATGATAGACGGATATACTAATCAGGGAGTAAATAAGAATTGGAAAGTAGTGACACTGGAGAATGAATTTATAACCGTAACAGTCCTTCCTGAAGTAGGAGGAAAGGTTTGGGGTGCAATTGAAAAATCCACTGGCAAGGAATTTGTGTATATGAACCATGCCATGAAATTCCGTTCTATCGCTATTAGGGGTCCATGGACAAGTGGAGGCATTGAGCATAACTTTGGTCTTGATCTGGGACACGCACCGTGGGCAGCATCACCAGTAGATTATATTTTAACGAACAATCCTGACAGCACAGTAAGCTGTGTGGTAGGCGGTCTGGATCTGGCTTCCCGCAGTGAATGGAGGGTTAGAATCAATTTATCTGATGACAAGGCATATTTTGAAACAGAGGCATTGTGGTTCAACCCTCTTTCTCTTCATCAGGCCTATCTGTCGTGGGAGGTTGCCGCATTTAGAGGCAATGACAACCTGCAAGTCTATTACCCCGGCAATTATCATATCGGGCACAATGGTTTGGCAAGACCATGGCCCATAGACAGTAAAGGCCGCAATCTCTCGTTTTATAAGAATAATAAATTTGGTAACAGTAAGTCTTACCATGTAGTGGGAGATTACCGAAACTGGTTTGGTGGCTATTGGGACAACTTATCTTTTGGTTTTGGTCACTGGTCATTGTACTCCGATTCTCCCGGCAAAAAACTATGGGTAATGTCAATTGCCCGCGATGGAGCAATTTGGGAAGATTTGCTTACAGAAAATGAGGGGTCAAGCATAGAGGGGCAATCAGGAGTTAAGCTCAACCAAGCTGAGGAAAGAAGCGGGTATCACTCTCCTTTCAGGCAGTTGTCGCATAACCCGCTTTATGCTGAAACAAAAACAGACTACTGGTTCCCTGTGAAAGAAATCGGGGGAATGGTTGATGCAAATATTTATGGCGCACTGAACGTGCGTGTAATAAAAGACAGTTTATTTGTGTCCATTAGTCCTTTGCAAAAAATCGAGGATAACCTGGTTATATGCTTAAATAATAATGAATTATATTCCGAAAAAGTAAAGCTTGAGCCAATGAAAATTTTCAGATTTTCATTGGCTGTTTCAACTGATGCCAATAGCGCCGTTACCGTAAATATTGGCAACAAGAAATTGTATTACTCAAGTATACCTGAAAGTATCATTTCCCGGCCTGTCCGCACAAGTGACAATATCAAAGACTATAATTCCGGTGAAAGATTATTCAGGATGGGAGAAGAGCAGAACGCTATGCGTAACTACGTTGAGGCGATGGAGCTGTATGAAAAATGTATTGAAAAGGAACCAACACATAGTAACGCGTTAGCAAGGATTGCTGAGCTGTATTACCGGAAGGGAGAATATGAGAAAGGAACTGGCTATGCCCGGAAAGTCCTTGAATTCAGCGCCTACGATGGCGCCGCAAACTATATTTATGGTGCGCTTCAGGATAAGCTAAATAACACCTATGAAGCAGAAGAAGCATTTAGCATTGCCTCCCTGACAATGGAATTTCGTTCTGCTGCCTATTCTCAAATAGCCGGAATTGAGTTAAAGAAAAAAGACTTTAATAAGGCTGTTATGTATTCACGAAAAGCGCTTGCTTTTAATAAATACAATCTGACGGCTCTTTCCGTTATGATCACTGCATACAGAAAATTAGATGAAACGGATGAATCAAAAAAAGCCATTAATGCACTTTTGGAAATTGATCCTCTGAATCAATATGCAAGATTTGAGAAATATTTATCTGATACTACAGCAGGAAGAGTAATGTTCCAGTCTGGTATAAAAAATGAATTCCCTCAGGAAACATACCTGGAGCTTGCTATTAAGTATGTAAACACCGGGATGAACGAGGAAGCTATCAAAGCGCTTGAGATGGCTCCTGAATATCCGACAGTATATTACTGGTTAGCCTATCTTTATAGGAACTCTTCCAGTCAGAAGGCCAGTGAATACCTGAAAAAGGCGGTTGACTATTCTCCATGGCTGGTTTTTCCCTTCCGGACAGAAACCGTGCCTGTTCTCAAATGGGCAGAACAGAAGGTACATTCATGGAAGACAATTTATTATTCTGCATTGATCCAGTGGTATTGCAATAATTTAATAAAAGCAAAGGAGTTGTTTGAAAAATGTGTCAGCGAACCTGATTATGCACCTTTCTACATTTCGAGAGGTATTTTATTAAGTGATGATCAGACAAAACAAGATGATGTTCAGAAGGATTTTAAGAGGGCAATATTAATAGACCCGAAAGAATGGCGAACATGGCATACTCTTACTAATTTCTATGAAAGAACTGGATCTTTCTCTAAACAATACGACAATGCAAAGAAAGCTTACCAGAAATTTTTAGATAATCCATTTATCAGCCTTGATTATGCTAGTTCATTAGTTAATGTGAAAAAACCAAAAGATTGTCTGGATGTACTCAGTAAAACACGGGTATTTCCTCAGGAAGGCGCCAGAGAAGGGCATGATATTTTTGAGACGGCCAATATTGCACAGGCGCTAACTAGTATAGAACAGAAAAGATATAAGGAAGCAGTTAAATATCTTGAAAAGGCTAAAGAATTTCCGGAAAATCTTGGTGTGGGCAAACCATATGATCCTGATTACAGAATTCTGGATTATTTGCTTGCATACTGTGCAAATGAAACCGGGAATGAAAAAAAATCATTACAATATTATGATAATATAACAGATTTCTCCTCCGATCCCGAAAGATTCTTTACGGCCAGAAATATTAATTCCAATTACATCACTTATATGGTACTTAAAAACCTTGGAAAGGAAAAAGAGGCTACAAAACTTATTGAAGGATGGAAAAATTATCAGGATTCATTGTACATCTGGCATATCCTAGATACCAGAATATCCCCTCAAATGGAATGGGTGTTGGCAAAATGTAATAACTATTCAGCTGACACAGAGGTGCTTGAAAAGAAAATTACAGGAACAGGAATGGAAAGCCAGTTCACTCTCTTTTTAAGGGCGCTTGAACTGGTTGAAAGAAAAAGGAAACTTAACCAATAGAATTATTTCTCTGAAAAGCATCCACAGGACTAACTCCGTCTTACTCCAACAAATTTTTGTAAATAAATTGTGAGTTCGGTTTTTATGCAGGAAAACGAAAGTATTGCAGATTCGCACTCAGTCCAAGCGTTCCAGACTAAATCGTCAGGAGTGTCTTGATGAAACGGTTATGATATACCTATTTTAGTAATACTTCTGAAATAATAAGAAGTCTGGGAATGTTTTATCTATAGTTGTAACAGAATTTTATGATCCGGAAATGATTTTTGTTGTAATTTCATACTGCAATTATGCAAAGAAGATGGTATTTTTGAAATATTGAACCTTTTCTTAACGATCAAGCATAAAATCTGAAAGCAGAATTCGAAAATTTATTCTAAATAAACTGATTATGAAAAACAGCAGAAGAAAATTTCTTAAATATGCCGGTATGGTTGGACTGGGTATAACCGGGAGCAGACTCACACAAGGATTCGCCTCTACATCCGGTTCACCCTCTTTTTTCTCAGATTCACCTATCAGTCTTATAAATAAAACTATGAAAGAAAAAGAAGAAAATCTAAGCATCATTGGACAATACGGACCTTGGGCATCATCCCTGACTGAAAATAAAATACCTTCTTTATCTTTCAGGAGAAAAGAGAGTACTGATCTTCAAAAATGGAAAAATGAAGCGCTCCCAAGATTAAAAGAGAGACTTGCAATTCCTGATATTGGAGGCATGCCTGAGGTGATTTTAAAAAAACAATACATTTATGACGGATTACAGATTGAAGAACTCAGCTGGCAACTACCTTATGGCCGCCCTACAAATGCCATTCTGCTGAAACCTGCAAATACTAAGGTTCCATTGCCTGGAATTCTGGCTTTTCATGACCATGGTGGCAATAAATATTTTGGAACACGAAAGATTACCCAAACAGGTGATGAACAACATCCGCTGATGGTTGAGCATCAAAAATCGTATTACAGTGGACGGGCCTGGGCAAATGAGATATCAAAAAGAGGTTATGTTGTACTTGTTTCTGATGCTTTCCCTTTTGCAAGCCGGCGCGTTATGATGCAGGATATCCCTGAAAATTTACGTGAAGGACTTAATGATGATAATCCCGAAAATCAAAAAAACATAGAAGCCTATAACAAATGGGCAGGAAACCACGAGCATATAATGGCAAAATCGTTGTTCAGCGCAGGTACTACCTGGCCGGGAGTATTCTTTGCCGAAGACAGGATAGCCCTGGATATTTTATGCTCCAGAAAAGATGTTGATAAGGAGAGAATCGGATGCGGAGGACTTTCAGGTGGAGGCATGCGTACTGTCTTTATGGGCGGACTCGATCCAAGGATAAAATGCGCCGTCTGTGTTGGATTCATGACAACATGGAAGGATTTTATCCTCAACAAATCATTCACTCACACATGGATGACATATGTTCCGGTTCTTCCGAATGAACTGGACTTCCCTGAAATACTTGGTCTCCGGGTACCACTTCCAACATTGGTACTAAATGATATTGATGATGATTTATATACAATGGCGGAAATGAATGCTGCTGATAAGATCCTTAATGAGGTTTACCAGAAAGCTAACGCGGCTGACAGGTATAAATGTTCTTTCTATCCGGGAGAACATAAGTTTGATTCAGATATGCAGACAGAAGGATTTAACTGGTTTGATAAGTGGCTTAAAAAGTAAGCAGCTATAGCATAATGAATTAATTTTTGATTTTTTTAATGAGAATTTCTTTTATAGTGACTCTCTATAAATAAAACAAACCTGGGAATTTCCTTTATAGATAATTCCCAGGAGGGGTTCTTTTTGATTTTAACAATTTATTGCCATTAAATCAAGTGATAATAATAATCTTAAGATCTTCAGATAATCAAATTATAATTTTAAAAAATCTAGTTTATGTTTAAGAAACATGTTTTAGTCTTCCTCCTTTTTATACTTAAAGGACTTCTTTCCCTGGGAGCACAGGATCTTCCCGTAAAGGTTGTTGTTAAACCTGTGGAAATAAACGATGTCCTTAGCAATCCGGGAATTGGTTTTACTACATTTCAACGTTTTAATGGAGATGATCTGAATGGTGGAATGGGCTGGACTGAAGGATTACCTATTGTATATCAGGATTTCGATGGCGATCTGACAAATAAGAATCATCCACAAACAACTATTGCATATTTCAGGGTTTACTGGAACTTCGTGGAGCCGGAACAGGGGCAATATAACTGGGCAATGATCGACAAAGCGATGAAGACTGCAGCAGAACGCGGTCAGACATTGATGCTCAGGATTCCCCCTTACAGTGCGGAAATTGATGTCCCTGCATGGTACAGAAAAATAGTAGGGAAAGAAGTCCCATCCAAAATAGCAAAATGGAGAGTTGATCCGGAAGATCCTTTATATGTAAAGCGCTACGGAGGAATGATAAAAGCGCTGGGAGAAAGATATGACGGACATCCCGACCTGGAATCAGTAGACATTTCTCTTGTAGGATACTGGGGGGAAGGCGAAGGAAGTCATCTGTTAACTGAACCTACGCGTCTGGCTCTTATCAATGTATACCTTGATAATTTCAAAAAGACTTATCTTACTTTTCAGCCTCTAAACGGAGATGCCCCGGATGCAGGAGTACTTGTAAAAAACACTAAGATAGCCGCCAGTTGGCAGGATGGAAGCAATAACGGGACCGGACCTGAAATGCGCAACCTCGGATGGCGTCTTGATTGCCTCGGAGATATGGGATTCTGGCCACAATGGCACTGGAACCATATGACTGATGTTTATCCACGCGATATAGTGAAAAGTGGAATGGGTGAAGCCTGGAAGAAGGCTCCGGTTACAATGGAAATTTGTGGGACTTTTTTACGATGGCTTGATAAAGAGAAATACAATAAGGATACTGTTGCGTACATTTTCGGACAGGCTCTGAAATGGCACATATCCTCCTTTAATGCTAAAAGCTCTCCGGTACCTGAGGTCTGGAGCCCTCTCGTAAATGAATGGCTTAACAGGATGGGTTACAGGTATGTACTGAGAAGGTTTACTTATCCTTCAATTGTAAAACTCCAGGGCCAACTGGCAATAACATCCTGGTGGGAAAACAAGGGAGCTGCTCCAATTTACAAGGATTACAAATTTGCCGTAAGGCTGAAGAATCATGAAAGAACAGAGATTTTAAACACTTGTGCATATATTCCAGACTGGCTTCCGGGAGATATTGTATGTGATGAAATGCTATATATACCGCATGACATGCCGACAGGAATATATAAAATTGAAATCGCTATTGTTTCGCCTGTTACTCACGAACCCAGAGTGAAATTAGCTATAACCGGGATCAATGAAGAGGGTTGGTATCCGATGGGTGAGATACTTGTACAGGACAATAATTAGATCGTCTTGAGGATTATCGGCGCCTGATATCCCACGATTTAAAACATCTTTGTCGTGAAAAGAGCAAATGCAAAACTTAATTCAGGAATTCCTAGATCAGATTCGCTTCCGAAAAGTATTTTTTCAGGGTTGTTATATCTTTTTGCATAGCTGAAACTACATCTTCCCTTTTCATTGTTAATATCTTCGCACCATTCTCTGCCCCACCCAGAGGATATTCATAATGCAGAGATATCGGCACCCTGATATTTTGTTGTTTTAATAAACCAAGATACTTCTTATAATCAACCATACCCTCTCCTAATGGAACGGTTTCAGCTGACCATTTTCCGTTGATTTTTGACCATTGAAAATCTTTTATGTCAACCGATCTGATAAAGGGCTTTATCAGCTTCAGGCCAACAGGCCATGAATTAGCTCCCTCTATGGTTGCATGATAAACATCATACTGCGATCCAAGCCAGCCAGAATTAATTTTTTTCAATGCGTCGGCCAGATCCCAGATAGGTGCACCAAAATATATTCCTGAACCATAGTTTCCTGAATGGTTCTGGTATTCACCTGAGATAGAGTACTTTTCATTTAGTATTGCCAGCTTACTCAACCTGGGGAATATTATACTGATATTTTCTTCAACCGTCTTTTTTTCATCATAATACATATATCCCATTCTGTAGTGTCCTATACCTAATGTACTTGCTGTTTTTAATATCTTTTCTGACAAAGGATCTTCTGCATCATTTATTGCAGTGGTAATCATATAGATGTTCTTACCTGATTTCCTGACAGCTTCCACAGCTTTTGGCAGATCTCTCTCAACCATTTCAGGAAGTACGTGGCCGCTAGGCCGCACTGTCAGATCCACTCCGTCAAATCCCATTTCAGCCGATAGCCGGGCCATCTCATTAAAGTCAAGCCACTGAAGATGTTTAGAAAATATGCTAATCTTGAAGGCATCCTGTGATTTTGTTTCAGGAATTCCTACTAATCTGCCGGTAGCAGACTCGCTGTTATTAGCTTTAATTACCAAATTTAATCCGGCAGAAATTCCGGCAGTTGCCAAAATTGATTTTGCAATGAAGTTCCTTCTTGATGTTGTCATAATATGCTAATTAAATTTATTTTATCTTTTAAAGTACAAATTCTACAGGCGGGGAATAGTAAGTCCGCCGTCGACCATAATTACCTGCCCGGTGGAATATGGAAAACTTCCCATTGCCAAAGCTCCAACTACTTTTCCGACATCATCAGGTTGGCCCCATCTTTTTTGCACACAAAGGCCCTCTCCGATTAACTTATCATATTTTTCTTTTACACTTTCTGTCATATCCGTGCTTATAATTCCGGGTCTGACCTCATAAACAGAAATATTAAATTCTCCGAGCCGTACAGCAAAGAGACTGGTAGTCATGCTAATCCCGGCTTTTGAAATACAGTATTCGCCACGATTTACGGAAGCCACTGTGGCTGACATGGATGATATATTAATAATACATGCTGTAAAGTCCTCATCTGCTTTCTTTTGTTCGATCATCCAGTTTGCTGCATCCTGAGTCAGGAAATACGGGCCTTTAAGGTTTGTGGAAATAACTTCATCAAAACTTTCCTCCGTGGCAGAAAGAATATCACGACGTTCCCGGGGAGCCATACCTGCATTATTGACAAGAATATTTAACCTGTTGAATTGACTTTTAACCTGCTGTAGAATCACCTTCCGGTCTTCCCTTAATGCAATATTCCCCCTGCAATATATAACATCGGCCCCTGATGCTTTAATACATTTTAAAACGTCAGCAACAGCTTCTTCAGAACGTAATCCGTTTATTGCAATATCAAAACCCTGCTGTGCAAGGTGTTTTGCAATTCCCAGCCCTATTCCTCTGCTCCCTCCGGTAACAAGTGCTACTTTTTTCATCTGTCTCTTTGTTATAAATCTGGCACATCCACCCAGCGCCGCTTTGCCCAGCTCTCCAATCCTTTTTCAGCCAGTTGAACTCCTTTGGCGCCTTCGCGCAGATCCCAAGGAAATGGCTCATCTTTAACAATATGTTTCAGGAAGAGTTCCCATTGTACTTTGAAAGCATTATCGTATATCTCCTGTTCTGGCACCTTCGACCAGCCATCAAAAAAATTAATTGGCTGGGCTATATCAGGGTTCCAAACCGGTTTTGGCGTGTTGCCATAGTGCTGAATATAACACTCCCGAAGCCCTGCAACAGCAGAACCTTTGGTCCCATCAACCTGGAGAGTGAGCAAATCGTCTCTCCGGACTCTCACTGTCCATGAAGAATTAAACTGCGCAATAATCCCCCCATCCAGTTCAAAGGTAGCATATGCAGCATCGTCGGCAGTACATTTATACTCCTTCCCTTTTTCATCAACTCTTTTATTGATATGAGTTGCACCCAGACAGGAGACAGCTTTTACTTTTCCAAAAACGTTATCAAGAACATACCGCCAGTGACAAAGCATATCAACAATGATACCACCATCATCCTCCTTACGATAATTCCAGGAAGGGCGCTGAGCAGCTATTGTATCGCCTTCGAATACCCAATATCCAAATTCACCTCTGACAGAAAGAATCTCGCCAAAGAAACCCTGCTGAATGAGCCTTTTCAGTTTGATTATTCCGGGAAGCCATAATTTATCCTGAACAACACCGTTTTTCAGTCCGGCTTTTGTGCATAAATCATAAAGCTCAAGGGCAATCTTAGTACTTACTGCAATTGGTTTTTCGCAATAAATATGTTTGCCAGCTTTAACTGCTTTTCGCACTGCGTCAGCTCTTCTGCCTGTTGTTTGTGCATCAAAATAGATCTGATATGCCGGATCCCTGAGTACCTTATCCATATCCGTACTCATTTTGGTGATTCCGGTTATGTCACAAAGTTTTTTAAGCTTGTTTTCATCACGGCCTATAAGTATCGGATCAGGCATAATCGTCTCCCCGGCGCTAATCTTTACGCCTCCCTGTTTAATTATTTCAGCGATAGAACGGAGAAGGTGCTGGTTAGTTCCCATGCGACCGGTTACGCCATTCATTATTATTCCTATAACATACTGGTTCATTGTAATTTATTATATTTTAAACTATGTATAACTGACTATGCGTTCTTTATATTATTTATAATCCATTCTATTTTCACTTCGTTTTTTTTCCTAATCCCACCATAACGTAGTTAATGCATCATACAACATTCTCTAAGCGTGTTTCTTATACGCATCAATAATTTTATACAAAAATTTATTCTGACTCATTTTCCAGTATTCAGTAGAAAATATTTCAACTTCAATAAACCCAATGAAGCCGGCTGCCTCAACCCACGATCTGATTTTCCTGATTGGGATACAACCATCACCCATAAGTCCGCGATCGTTCAGAAAATCAAGAGTAGGTGATTTCCAGTCGCATATATGAAATGCAAGCAGAGCATTATTCTTTCCGCAACGGATTATCTCCTTTTCCAGGTTTGGATCCCACCAGAGATGATAAACGTCTACTGCCACACCGACCCAGGGAGAATCAATTGCTTCACTCATGTCATTCGCCTGGTGGATTGTATTTATTGCTGAACGGGTATCAGCATACATCGGGTGCAGAGGTTCGATGGCTAGTCTGATACCTGCAGATATTGCCTCAGGAAGTACAGAAACAATGCCTTCCTGTATCTGCTTTCTTGAGTCTTCAAGTGATTGAGAAGGATCAGCGCCGCATACAAGTACTATCAGTTTTGCACCCAGTTCAAATGCCTCTTCAATTGCTCTTCTGTTATCATCGATTGCAATTTCTCTCTTTCTTCGGTCCCGTGCCGGGAAAAACCCTCCCCTGCACAGCGAAACAACTTTGAGATCATTCTGACGCAACATATCACCTGTTTTCCTTATATCCCTCCCATGCAGTGCATCCCGCCATACTGTTATTCCTTTCACTCCTGAGGCAGAATAGTTTCTTGCCGCAGTCTCTATATCCCATGGCTTAGTAGTTATTGTATGAATGCAGAGTCGGGAAAGGTCTGTTACCGGAGTTGTGCTCATTTAATGCAATTAAAATAGGTGTAATAATTTTCCTTTTTTATAATCCTCTGAAGATAAAGCGCTACTTCACGAATATGATAATCTCCCCACATACTTGATTCTCCGTAAGGGATCTTGCTTCCTGATGGAGTATAATCCCAACCATTCGGACGGTGATAAATGGAGTGTAATAAAAGTCCCTGGTGATTAGGATTGGAACTAAGGTAAGGTTCTTCAAGTAACCTGCTCATAACTGTGAGTCCTGCCTGAAAGTAACGGGATCCTGCTTCACTATCACCTTTATTATTAAGATAATTACCTAATCTCAATAAGCCCTGCACTCCGATTGCGGCAGCAGAACTATCAACCGGTTCAAAAGAATTGAATGGATCTGCAGACCTGTTAAGATAATCACCCATGTGCTGGAGACCGGGAGCTCCTGAATCCCAGTATGGAATCCCGTCAGTTGGCGAGTGCACGATATAAAAGTCGCAGGTAGCCTTTGCCGCTTTTAACATGAGTGATGCAAGTTTATCTTTACCTCCAAATGGTATAAGTTTTTTCTCATCAGCTGTTTCAATCCATTCAAGTTGTTCGGTAAATCCGCACATTGCCCATCCAAGTCCCCTTGTCCAGGTAGAAAATCCTGAATAGCCCTGCTGTGAATTTGGACAGCGGAAATTCCCGTCCTTTACATTGAAAATACTCTCATGTGCTGTCCGTCCACAGACATCATAAACATCCCGACCTTCGCCATAATAAACAGAGTAGTTGGCGGTTGCTGTAATGTGTTGCAGCGCCCGTTCAAGAATACTAATTTTAATATCACCTTCACCCTGCATTACGTGCCCGAGTATATGGCTTATTATCAGCGATCTGCATGACCGTATAGTGTCGACAAACAGAGAATGTGCACCATTGAATGAATGAATGAATCCTCCGCTTTTTATTGGTGTCCAGCGTGATGCCTGTACTGCACCTGATATTTTCAATGCCAGTTGATAAAAATTCTTCTCCCATTCATTGAAAGGGATCTTGCCCTCATTCATCAGACGCAGGAGATTGCCATAAGTACTTACATTATTGAAACCATGATCATGCACACCTGTATGGCTGATATGAGGGGCCATTTTCTCAAGTGTCTTTTTCTTTGCATATTCCAGAGATGCTTTTTCTCCTATTGCATCAAACTGAAGTATAGCAGAACCATATTGAAACCCCTGTGTCCACTCTGTCCATCCACATGATGAATACTTTCCCTCAATGGTAAATACTGGAGACCCTTTGGATTCATCATATTGATTTTCAATAAGGTGTATCTTCTGTTCCGAAAGCTGCCAGAATCTTTTGAGTTTTCCTGACAAATCAGAAGGCTCAAGTTTCAAATTTATATGAATCATTTTTATTTAATCGTTTTTTAATAGAGTCGCAGGTAAGTATTTTCTCATCACAAGATAACAATAAAAAATATATCGTTTCAGATATTAACTTAAGTGATGATATTTAACCAGCTTCCTTCATAGTCTGTTGAAGATAACAATATCGGTTCTTTTGGGTATTTCCTGATAACCTTTTTAATTAATATATTGAATGATGAAAAGAATACAGGGATAAGGGTAAAAGCATACTTTTTTGTATTAGATTTGTAAGGATGAGACATTTTACTCAACTAACTCTTATTTTAAAAAGACCGATTAATCAATCAATGACAAATATTATGCAAACAGATACAAGAAGGAACTTTATCAAGAAAACAACAGCTGCATCTGTTGCAGTGACCCTTGGGGGTATTCTTCCCTCATTCAGTGCAAAAAGTTATAACCGTATAATTGGCTCGAATGGTAAAATAAGGGTCTCAATGATGGGCGTAAACTCGAGGGGGAAAGCATTAGCCACAAGCTTTGCTCAGCAGAAAGATTGTGAAGTAGTTCACATCTGTGATGTTGACAGCAGAGCAATTGAGAAATGCTCAAGTGAGGTGGAAAAATTTCAGGATCTCAAAACGAAAGGTTTTGGTGATTTCCGGAAATCTCTTGAGGATAAAGATATTGATGCAATGGTTATTGCAGCTCCTGATCACTGGCATGCCCCGGCAGCCCTTCTGGCCTTAAAAGCAGGAAAACATGTCTATCTGGAGAAACCAAGTTGTCATAATCCTAACGAAGGTGAAATTCTTGTAAAAGCTGCTATAAAATATAATAAAGCTGTTCAGCAAGGTAATCAGAGACGCTCTTTCCCCAATATAATACTGGGGATGCAGGAGTTAAAAGATGGAATAATTGGTCGTGCTTATTTTGGTAAAGGCTGGTATGCTAACAACCGTGGACCAATTGGAACCGGTAAAGTGATTTCAGTACCTGAATGGCTCAATTGGGATCTTTGGCAGGGACCAGCTCCCAGAAAAGAATTCAAGGACAATCTGGTTCATTATAACTGGCACTGGCATTGGCATTGGGGAACTGGTGAAGCTTTGAATAACGGGACACATATGATCGATATGTTAAGGTGGGGATTTGGAGTAGAGTACCCGGTTAAAGTCAGTTCCAATGGTGGCAGATTCAGATACAATGATGACTGGGAGACTCCTGATACCCAGGTGATAAATCTCGACTTTAAAGAAGGTATTACCATAAACTGGGAAGGAAGAAGTTGTAACGGAAAAGCCATTGAAGGCAGCGCTGCCGGAGTATTGTTTTATGGAGAAAAAGGAAGTATGCTATTTCCTGGAGGAAACACCTACACTATTTTCGATCTTGACGGGGCTATTGTAAAAGAAGTAAAAGCAGATCAGGTTATTAACAGTACGAATCTGGTTAATCCATCTGAAAATCTTGATTTCATTCATATACGCAATTTCTTCGATGGAATTCGTGATGGAAGCAGCAAACTAAATGCAGATATTAATTCCGGAAATAAAAGCACACTGCTTGTCCAACTTGGAAATATCGCCCAGCGAGTCGGCCATTCTCTTGAGATAGATCCACAAACCGGACATATACTCAATGATAAAGAAGCTTTGAAATATTGGTCACGAACCTATGAAAACGGATGGGAGATGAAATAGATATCTTCAGTGACGGGACCATGGATACTCAGGAGGAGAATCAACATGCACACGTTTTTCAAAAAATGCCAGAAGAATCTATTTACGAAACAAATAATTATTATGAATAAGAAATTGGCTCTGAGTAAGATATCCTTTTTTCAACAAATCAGGATTCTGGGATTCCTTATAATAATATTTATCCCTTTAATATGTACTGGCAATGTGAATGATCTAAGGAGAATTGGATATAGTCTGATACCTGCTCCTCAGGAAATTGATATAACCGGGAAGAAAGTACTGTTAGACAGCAACTGGAAAATCGATACTAAGCTTAATGCAAACTGTATGGCTCTGAAGAGGCTTCAATCAGGAGCTACGGAGTTTTATGGTATTAAGTTTACCGGGAACGGGAAAAGTAAAATTATTTTGGAGATAGCGCCTGTCATTTGTAGCAAAAAGGATATGTCTCCTGAAACTGCCGCACAGGCTTATCGTCTGGTAATCACTTCTGGCCAGATTAAAATTACCGGTAATGCCGCTTCAGGTCTGTTTTATGGTGTACAAAGCTTCTTACAACTTTTACATCCTGAGAGTAACGGCAGCTTTTCATTACCTGAAGGGACAATAACAGACTGGCCAGATTTGCAATTACGTTTCATACACTGGGATACAAAACACCACCAGAACAGGATAGAAACTCTTAAACGCCAGCTCGACTGGGCAGCCTATTTCAAAGTTAATGCTGTAGCTTTTGAAATTGAGGATAAATATGAATATCCCAGCCATCCGGTTATTGGCGCCCCGGGAGCTTTCACCAAAGCTGAAATGCAGGATCTAACTGCATATGCCCGCGAACGCTTTATTCAATTAGTCCCTGATGTTCAGGCACCTGCACACCTGGCATATGTGCTAAAACATAAAGAATTTGCTCACCTGAAAGCAGATGGGATGAATTATCAGATCTGCATGTGTAATGAAGAAGCCTTAAAGCTCATTCAGGATATGTACCAGGACATGATAGATGCCACTCCTGGCGTAGATTATTTTCTAGCATCAACCGATGAAGTTTATTTTGCCGGAATATGTGACAAATGTGACAAAGAATACAACGAAGTAAACCGAAGACAGGCATGGGTAGATTATGTTATCAGGATGAATAAATGGATGTCAGACCGGGGCAGGCGAATGATTTCATGGATAGAATTTCCGTTGTTATCCGAAGATATTCACAAATTGCCTTCAGGAATGATTGACGGGGTTGTGAATGAGGATTGGATAGATGAACTGAATAAGGCAGGAATTCAACAACTAATTTATAACTCTATTCAGGGTGAGGAGCGCCTTTTTCCTAATTATTTTCCAACCCGATACCGGGATACGGAAAGTAAGGGAAATCTTTACAGTGCGTCGGTTCGAGGTGCCAGCGCCCTGAAAAGAGGAGCTAATCTTATTGGCTCTTTTACTGCAGCATGGGATGATTCAGGATTGCACGACGAACTATTCTGGCTTGGTTGGGTTACTGGTACTCAATATGCATGGTCGGTTGGCAAACCTTCATTAGAACAAAACACAGCAGATTTCATGGATGCCTTCTATGGCTATAACAGTCCAGACATGATAGAGGTATACCGGTTACTCGAAGATGGCGCCCGCTTTTACCAGGATTTATGGGATAACGTTATATCAAAAGAAAGAGCCCCTGGATATGGTGATTGGGATGGAAAAGGAATTCATTCTGAACGGTTTGATCAGACACTGGAGACCCTCCCTGCCCCAGCTATAGGATCGGAGCCTGTTTTTAGAAAAAAATATGCTGCAAAAATTGAAAAAGCTTCAATAGTGGCCCGGGATAACGAAAGACTCATAAACCTCCTTATGCGCGACTTGTCACAGATAAGCCGGAACCGTTATAATATTGAAGTAATGCTCTCGATTGCATATCTTGAAAAATATACAATTAACACATTATTAAATTTATGTACAATTGAAGATTACCTTATGGAAGCCTCAAAAACCGGGAATAAGAACGCCCTTACAATGGAACTTATGGTTAAAGCTTATAATCTGTCAGGAGAAATTATTAAAGGACAGGAAGAAGCAGGAAAAGAACTCACGACCGTATGGGAAAAAAGCCGGTTTGAAAAATGCCGTTCTGTAAATGGAAGGGATTTTGTTTGGGTATTGGATGATTTAAAGGACCATTTTGCTGATCGCAGACTGGGCCTCAATTATATGCTTGCCCCTTTTGAAAGGATGGAAATTGAGAAATGGCAGAAACAACTAAAGGTTGTGATTACTGATTTCTCTAAAAATCATAACCTGGTAGTTGAAGGATTAAAGTAAATGTTGCTTATCCTTTTAACCCAACTTGCATTTCTTAATTTGTAAATATCTCAGTATCATTTAAATAGTCATTTATTAATTATATTTCGGGTACAACAGATTTTTTCATAAAAAATGGTTGCTGTTTATAGTTTAAGGTCTTATATATCTCTTGGACTTGAACATTGGGTTTGCTGCTTTTTTTATGCTAATAAACTTGCAGTCCTTTGTATTCATACTTGATGTTACCATTTTTTGAGTTTTGCTGTCTCCCTTCCTGCCCTCGAAATAGGCGTTGGTAAGGTCATAAAATATAATCCTGTCTTGAAGGTCAAACAAATCTGCCGTCCACTCGTTCTGTCCGATTATTACTGCAGACAGGATGTCGTTCACCCATTTGAGAGGTGTGCCGGTAGAATTTTCAAATTCAGTACCCTCTATTACTGCTCCGTTAATTCCTACATGCCTTTTTATGGAGTTTATAACATCATCACCTATACTTCCATAGTAGTGAGAGTCACCGGCAAAGAGGCTGACGGCCCCTAACGGATTTACAGCGAGGGTAACAAAAACAGTTCTGAGACTAACGGCTGACTGATACTTAAGCCTCCATGCTATCATATCCTCACGTTCCCATGTTGGATTGATCCCTGTTGAACGGGCAACCAGACGATCGGAATTTTAGCTTAGAGATAACATGTAATTAGTTTTCGGTTGTTTCCCACTTGAATGTTTCTGTCGAGGCGGGTAAATTATTCCTTTTCGCAAATTGGTTCCTGGCATCGGCCACTTCTTCTGCCCATTTGCCTAAAGGATATTTCAACTGGCGATAAATTAAATAACTCATATCAACTGTTCTTACCGGTAGATGATCTTTCACATCATCTACCTGATCCAGATATTTGCGGCCATTTGCCTCAGCCACCCGTGGATACCAATCCTGGTACCACACTGTCGTCACTGTCTGCAATACCTCATTTCGTTCGTCACGGATTTTCTTTACCTGGTCCAGAGCCTGATCAATAAGCGATACTGCTACGGCAGGATTAGTGGATGCAATACTGTAAGAAAGGTTCAGAAAATCATTGACCATTTGCAGGTCAAGCAACATATTTAAATTCTGACGACATAGCTGGGCCACTGAACGGAGCACCTGTAAATTGTAATGCTGGTAATCAACCCGTATCAGATTTTCCTGTAACAGGTTCATTAGCTCATTATTCTCCATCAGGAATTCTTCAGCAGCCAGCAGGCGTTCTTTGTTTTTACTGTTCCAGTCTGTGTTCAAAGACAGATCGGTAGCGGAAGGAACCGGTAACGCAGGTAAGGTTTGATCTTGTGCTGTTATTGGCTCTTCAAATGCTCCTTTATCATTCCCGAATATTTTTATTGATCTTCCGAAAATTGGGGTACGATTTTGCGAGGACGACCATTCCCAGCTTTTATCATAAAATTCAGCCTGTGTGCTTAGTAATCGATACACGTTTTCCATACTAACGGTTTTATTCCCATAAAAAGAATTAAAAAACCGGTTTGTCAGGTCCTTCGAAGTCATGGATTTGCTGTTCCATCCGGCGGCACTACAGGCAGCATATCCTAGCCAGAAAGTTTCGGGGTTTAATCCTGAATCACCCCATGCAGCAACAACCACTCCCATAAAATCAGATCTGCCTGCAGCAATACTTGAACTAATACCCTCCAATACATCTCCTACATTTCCTTTGGATATATCACTCTGCTTTAATTCGTTATCGGTAAGGTTAAGCGAGGTATTTCCTGTCAAAGGATTTTTTTCTGGAAGTTTATAATAATTTGGAAAGAGTGGTTCTACTCCCTGAGTAGCATTATATATAAGTTGGCGCATTCCATGTTCTTTGAATTTTGGAGTCCATATATCATCACTATTCCTTGCATAAAACCTGGCAGCATAAACACCGTTAACTAAATGTGATGGAAGTAATCTGATATCCGAAGGAGTCAGCGGATATTCGGTCCAGATAATAACAGTCCGACCTTTTTCGTGCAGCTTATTTCCAATTCTTGTGATGTATTCAGCATACATTATTCCATCACCACCCAACTCTTCTGAACGCTTTTTCTCACTCTCTGACTTTCCGACATAGTAAGCCTCATCAGTAGAAAACAGAATATATTTTCCTCCCTTATTTGCCTCCATAAGGTTATCAAACATACCAAGCAAAAGTTCATCCGATTTGGGATTAGTAACACTGAATTCATAATTTGAATTAGGGAAAGTCCTCAAGTCTGCATACTCCGGATGTTTCAAAATAAATGATATATGCGCCGGTGCATCTAAGTATGGAACCAGCTCAACATAATGTGCTTTGGCATAATCTGTCAGCTCCTGGTATTCTGCCGGGGTATAGGCATATGGCTCAACTATGGGTTTTGCGTTTTCAAATTGAAAATGTCCTTCTAACTTCAATGCAAAGGCATTTATTTTGTAATAGCTGGCTTGCCGGATGGCTCGCTTCATTGCATCAAAACGCTCCAGGTGATGGGCATCGTCCCAATAGATCATTCTCAGATCTATATCAGGCCAGTCTACGATCTCTCCTTCCGGTAAAAACGCTTGCCCTTTTTCTGATTTTACTAATTGCAAAAGCGTTTGTACTCCATAAAATAAACCATTAGGAGCATTGGCAGTAATTGCAATTTCAGCAGAATTTAGTTTCAGCCGGTACGCCTGTTTCTGTAGTGCGGCCCTATTTTTGTCCGTAGCCTTTCCAATTAGTACCGATCCTTCTTTAACAGTCATCCGGATTATCTGCCGACTATTATTTTTTTTTGCAGTTTCCTGCAACCTGATCTTAATATTAAAGCGATCGTTTAATTCACTTATCAAGCTGCGGAGAGCAGGATCGTCTTCCTGAATATTGGTTGTGAAATCAATAAACCAGCTATCATTTAAAAAAAAAAGCTGTTCAGAAAAAGAAACCTGTTGAGGTACCGGTAATAAGTTATTAAAGCCTGAATGAGCGCCAGAATCAGAAGAACCGACGCTTTTCTGTGAATAACCGACTGAAGGTAATAATACAATAATATGTAGTATTATAAACGAATAGAAATAATTCATAAGTGTTTTAGAAGTCATATTACATTTTTTTAAAATTCAAATCAATTTTCGGCTTTACTTCATAGGGCGCTCTAAGAGCTTATCGTGAAATTTCTCTGCTTTTCTATTTACTTTACTCATTGAAGGATCAATTTCCCCTTCTGAGCTGATTACATTTAAATTTGTAGTTGCCCATTTTTGGGCGCCAATTTGGATACTCTGATCAGAAGTATTGCTTTGAGACATTAAATTACCAGATACGGGCATTAATGTACAAAGGCAAATTGCTGACAGAATATGTTTTCCTTTCTGTTTCATCCCAACTTATTTACCGTCATTATTCTCCTCTGTCTTCCACTATTCTCAATATATGTTTTTAGTTAACAGGTTCTGGATTTGACTAATATCCAGTTTATTTTTTCTGGCATACTCGAGGATAATATCACTAAGGCTGGTTAACCATTTATCTATTCCAATTGTTTGCTCTTGTCCAAAGTAGCTTTTCTCACTGGTAAGGTAGCCAGGCACTCTCGTCTCAGCAAAAACCACCTTCATATTATTAAAGGTTTCTTCGCGTTCTTTAATGTTATTTTTACCCACCCCATATGCAGATAATAAAGCTTCCACTGCTCCGTAAGCGTCTCCTGTAGCGGCAAGTTTTTCTGCTGTTTGTAAATTATTTTCCATATCATCCATGCTTATTAATAATCGTGCATGATGACGCATGTACCGTGTCAATGTCAGTAATACCCTCAGGTTATAGTCGTTGCGTTCCGCCCTCATCCGGCTTTCCTCCAGCCTGTAAATAACAGAGGTGGCTAACTGTTCCATAACCTTTGCTCCTGTCACTAAGTCTTTATACTTGCCACCAGCATAAATTGGTCTTACATTTAGTCCCTCAGTGAAAGGAAGTGCAGGCGAGGGTAGTGTAACAGCTGTAAGTGGGTGAGGAAAAGGATACTTGCCATCAGAGTTGCCATAACTTGCGCGTGTAGCGCCTGTGCCAGGAACAATGGGAACCACTTCATCCCAGGAGCGGTTCCAAAAATTTGACAGCTTGTCCATATCGCGATATACTTCAACCATTCCATGTACCTGAGGACCATAAAAATCCACCATAAATTCTGCTACAAAACTTTCAATATCTTTTGGGGCATCCATGTTCCAGCTAAATGCAGCTACGGCCGACCAACCAAGCCAATAAAGCTCGCTATGAGGTCCTAAGTCGTCCCATCCGGCAGCAAAAGAACCAATAAGATTACCCCTTTTAGATTTCACAGTCATTTGTTTGTACAAATTATTCAGACTCTGATCTCCTTCACCTCCACCAAAATTAACAGGGGCCAAACTGGCCGTTTGACTAGTATAAATTAACTGGCGGATACCCCGGCGATTTTCCTCAGTTATATAGTTTTCTTCAACATCTAACCCTATCCGGCCAAGGAAAAAGGAAGCTCCTAAATTTCCTTCAATGATATCTGGCGGCAAGAGTTTAATATGCTCAGGCATCAATGGCCATTCTCCCCAATAAATCATTCGCCGGCCCCGTGGCGCCAAATAGTCGTGAGCCTTATTGACGTAATCTACAAAGGCAAGGCTTCTGTTTTCCGGATTATAGGGCGGGCACTTTTTACAAATGCCTGCGTAATAGACCTCATCGGTAGAGGCATGAAAATAATCCACACCCTTTGTAGCATCGATGATATCCTGATAGAGTGAAAAAAATAGTTTGTAAGTCTCAGGATCACACATGCATGCCTGATAATCGCTGCCATCAGCTCTGAGATGTGCATATTTTTCAAGCTTTAATACCCATTGCACATGTGCAGGGGCCTGGATATTGGGTACAATCTGAATGTGTCTTTCCAGTCCATAATTTACAAGCTCCTGCAGTTGAGCAGGAGTAAACCCGTCCTTAACTCCAATTTCCGGGTCAGTGGGAAACCTGAACTTATCCCAGATTTCAAAAGATATCATATTTATCTTCAACCGTGCCAACCTGTCAAGGTATTCTTTCAGTGCCGACATACGATCAAGATGATTCTTTGTATCCCAATGCACAAACCGAAGCTGAAGATCGGGCCAGTCACGAATCTCACCCTCAGGGAGTACCAGAGTTCCCTTTTGATCAGGATGCAGCAATTGAAGTAAACTCTGAACCCCATAGAAAAGTCCAACCTTACTGTTCCCTGTTATATTAATTACATCCTGCGTAATATTTAACAAATAACCCTGCTTAATAAGTTCTGAGTCATCTGTACCTTTTACCGTACCTTCCTTTACCGACAGAATTATTTTCTTCGCTCCATTTGGGTTGAACTGTAACTGATGAATCTGCCCCACAGACCTAATGAGCTCTGTTACAGCTATGTCATTCCCCACTTGTGACAATACCTGCCAGGAACCGTCAACCACAATATCTCTCTCCCCAAGCTTAACCCACTGTGGGGACGGGATTATAGTGAACCCCCGGCTGCGAAGAAGGGCATCAGGATCTTCGGCACCAAAGACTATACCTCTAAAAAGCATAGTAATAATGATGGATAAGAAGGTTATTCTGAATTTCATTTGAAAAAAAGGTTGTACAGCTTTTTTAACTTTGGAATGATCTGGTTTTTTCATAATTGATGAGTTAAAGCAAAATTGGTACTAAAGAATATCATAAAAGTATATTAATTAAAGGATAAATAATTATAAGCCTCTGACATCGATGTCAGAGGCTTTTGCAAAATTATTTATTAAAGTCTGCAACAGATTGTTCTATAGAAGGTTTACCAATTGAATAAAGCGATCAAGCGCGTAAGAGGTAAATTCCTGCATTTCCGCTTTCGTAAATGCGCCGGGAGCACCGATAATTGGGTGTCTGGGAAACTCGTATTTGTCATATATCTCAAAAGCAACAGTATTAACCTTGAAAAATGCAGCCCAGTCTAAATAACGTTTCAGCGTCTCCAAACGGTACTGGTGATGCTTCGTGTCCCAGTGGATGAACCTGAGTTTTAAATCGGGCCAGTCGGTAATGATGCCTTCAGGTAAATTATAGCTACTGATCTACTCCCCTACTCTGGGTTCATTTTTACTTCCAACAGCAAATATTAATAACTGGCTAAGCGATTCATCCTCTCCCATTACTATATATTTGCCATCTTCAGATGACGCGAGAGTTCCAAACTGGAAGCCCCTCCATAAAATGCCCTGTTCGATTCCGTGAGCTGTCATTTTAAATTCAGGATTTCCAAAATCTACAAATCCTTCCTTCTCATCATAACTAAAGAGATGTGAATAACCCGGTTTGCTTCCTGCAATACCATAAAGTTTGCCATCATCCCCGAAGGCTAATCCCCTCAGCCGGTTCATCCCTATTGGTTTTCCCAGATTCCTCAGGTTTTTTGTAACAGGATCTATCTCAAAAAGCTGACCATCGCCTGCATTACCTCCATAAATTTCCCCGTTAGCCGATCTGGCCCATGATTCTATCTGGCCCATTGTACGCCTTCCCCATACCTCAGGGATATCCTTCATAATATTAAAACTTTCCGTCTTTGTATCAAAATAGAAAATAGTGTTTACCGGCATACTGCCAAATATAAGACCATCAGCCTGAATCAGACTTTTACACAAATAATTCTGAGGACCTTGTTCATATTCCTTATAAAGTTCCTTTTGCTTATCCGTAACTGCAATATTTTTATAGGTTTTTATCTCTCTCGTATCAATCACGAATTTAAAAAACAGACCCGATGGATAACTTACACCATAGAGTATCTTTTTTTCACTATCCAATGTCAGGGAAATTATCCCTTCTCCGGGAATCGGAATTCCCAAATCTTTTATAGAGATTGTCCCCTCCTGTCCTATTTCAGCATTAAAAAGATGTCCGTCACCCTCCGCTCCACCGGCTTTTTTGTTTGCCAGAGTACCTGCATAAAAAGTACTGTTATTTCCCCTGCAAAATCCGGTTGGAATGGCCTGCTGCCCTGGAATGACCAAATTAAAATCAATTACCTCAACTACCTGCTGCTGTTTAAGGGATGCTGTAAAAACAAAAGGTGTCAGCCCTTCATTTGCCGAAGTACCACCTATAATATAATCTCCGGTTACAATCATTGAAGATATCGAATTCCTGTAGATTGGTAATCTTTTCAGATCAGAATTTGGCAATGAAACCTCAATAGCAAAACTCTCTTTTGGGTTAAAAAAGGTAAATTGAGCGAATAGTGAATCCTGGCGCTGAATCAACAGGAACAAGACAAGTAATATTTTTATAAAAATTTTCATTTCTGAACCTCCTTTTCCGGATTAAATTTGATCATAAATGCTTTTGGCTGAACAGTGCTGTTACCCTCTTCATTCCCGGCACATCTGCCTGCAAAATAAAGGTTCCCGTCCTTATCTTTTATGTCAGATCCTGTTGCTTCTGCCAATTCCTCTGACGAGAATTCATAAATTATTTTACGAATCTTTGTATTTGGATTGAATTCCATCAGAACTCCGGTATCTTTCTTTATATAATTCCCATGTCCCCCCACAAAATAGTAGAGATTCCCATTGTTCCCGAAGTTTAAATTTGGAACGTACGGCCCCCATTCAGGCTGGTTTCCGGTATCAGCCACTCCACCCAGGTCTTCAACTGAACCAATTCCTTCCTTCTGAGGATGAAAAGCTAATATCTTAGCTCCGTAAGTAAGAATATATATAATTTTATTTTTTTCATCTTTGGCAAAGGCGGTGATACCTGTAATTATTTTTGCACCCGGAGTACCTTCAAAAGCCGGGAGACTGTTTTTATCAAACACCAGGCACCCTTTTTCTTTTTCATACTTTACTAAACGCTGACGCCAATCGACATAATAACAGTTCCCCCACCAGTCGGTGAAAAGCACCCGGGGTACGTGTGAACTGGAAAGCCGGCCAAGATCCAGAAGATCGTTTTTTGCAGGGTTATAAACAATAAAATGAGCCTGTGGGTAGGTTATTGCATAAAGAGTATTAGTAGCTGGATCGATCTCTATGTCTTTTAAACTTTCATAAGGCATTGCCATACCCAGGTTAGTCATCATACTGGTGGCCGGATTCCATTTCATGAAAAATCCGCCAACGTATCCCTGCGGATGATCCATTAAATACTCTTCGCGTGATTCACCCCCATCTGTGGTGAAATATGCAGTTCCATCTGCTCCAAAAATTATCTTGGAGTGAATTTTTGCCTGCCATTGATAAGGCCGCAGGTACCCCAGGTCATTAATAAAACCTTTTAATTTCATCTCCTGGAGCGATGCATTATATTCATAGAAACCCACCTTGTCGTGATGGTTTGTCACACCAATAAAAACCGAATTATACTTAGCGTTATAACCTATGCTTCCCCATGTGGAGTGTGCCTCAGGAAAATCGGGATAATCGATAAATGTAATATTCTTTTTTGTTATAGCCTTCCCCTGCCCTTTTAGTTCAATATGTGCGATAATACTAATAAGCAGAAGGAGCACAACAATACTTTTCCCGGGTGATTTACCAGGAACGAAAAAATATGACAAGATCTTTTTCATGTTGATAATGAATTTGTCTCCAATTTTGAAAAATTCCAATGTTAATTTTTATTCTTAAAATTCGATTTTACTTTTTTTTCGATACCTGCTGTACCGTCTTCATATACAAGAATTTCGAAATAGCAAAATTCATAATTATCAGCAGAGTTTCTATGACAATCATTCTTCAGGGGCTCCATCTTTATAAACTCCGACTGAACCGGAATTCTCACCGGGTTTCCTTTTGCTGGTTCTCTGTTGAGCCTGATCACTGCTGAAAGTACCGTTCTTCCCGTACTAAAAGTATGCTGTTTTATCTCTTCAACTGTAATATCTTTATTATCTCCCCAATTGATCGGAACAACAGGATGCCATGTTTTAAGATCGGTGGAATCAAATGATAATGAGGGCTGTATCCATAATGAAAAAGTCTCTCCCTTTTCAATCTTCCCATTTCCGTTTCCGGAACCTTCAGAAATTAATCCTGACGACATAGGATTTTTCCAGTCTCCCCAGTAATATTTGAACAAAGAAATGGTTTCTGATCTACCGTCAAAAATTTTAATTCCAACTGGTTCCAATTGCTTCGTTTGGCGCTTAACATTTACCTGAATAAGACATTCTCTCTCCTGGATAACCCCATTTATTGA
>JANYIW010000275.1 GCA_025358645.1 Bacteroidales bacterium | reverse complement strand
AAATCTGCCTCCTCCATATCATCTGCTTTAACAAAATCGACTCCCCATTGTGAAAACAGTTCAAAAAGAGAATTATAGTACTCCTGGGCTCCGGGTTTTGACATATCTATTCCATAAAAACCATCATACCATTCACATCCTTTATCGGGTTGGGCAATCGAAGCTGCCCCGATATTAGTGCCCTTAATTGTCACATTTTTTTCAGATGCCTGCCAGGGGATCCCTCTCAGTATGTGGATTCCAAATTTTAAACCCAGGCTGTGAATATAATCAGCAAGAGGCTTAAAACCGGCATTATTAATTGATGAAGGAAATTTAACCGGATCGGGTAAATAACGACCAAAATCATCCAGCGTGTATTTTGGTTTTGTTGGTATAGTTTCATGAACAAAATCATCATAATTGGAAGCCTTTTCATCTCCATACCAAAGCATGTCAAGAACAATGTATTGGTACCCTAAATCTTTGAGATGCTTTGCCATATATTCTGCATTAGCTCGCACCTCTGTTTCATTCACATCTAATCCAAAACAATCGTAGGAGTTCCATCCCATAGGCGGCCTCATCGCAAGTACTGTTTTCTTAAGTGGAATAGAATCAACCTGGGAAACAATTTTGGGAACATTACTACTTGTGCAAGAATAAAAAAGTAGAGCTGATAATACAAAGCAACAAAATATATCTTTAATATTTGTGATCATTTTCATGACATTTTATTTCATAAATGTTTTTTATTGTATTCATTATTTCCAGGGTTTCCCAAGGTATTTTGCAGCAGCTTGATAAATCGGTATCCTGGCACCATCAACAACCTCTGCTTTATTTCCATCATTGTAAGTGCATCCTCCGAGGTTTCCTGCTTCATTATATATTATACTATTAATAACATGTGGCATTCTGGTATCTTTTATTATATTATTTTCAATTACCACGTTACGAGCTCTTCCAGCTAACTTTATAGCACATTTCAAGTCTTCCCTGGTAAGATTCTGTGAAGGATCAATAATAGTGTTGTTAGCAATCCGGATATCTGTCATTACTGCATCAATATAAACTCCCCCTGAAAAGGGATTGACAATAGTATTTCCACTTATTTCTACTTTTTCGAGCGGCGCTTCTGAATTGCCTGCATAGCCAAAACCGAGGCTGATGCCAAAACTGCGTTCTGTACCCTGTTTTGCATTTACATAATTGATTTTATTATTTAAAATTTTCAAATTGGACATACGGAGCGGTGGATAAGGCCATCCTGGAGTCCCGGACATGATAATTGCAGAATAGTCCGGATAACCATAGTCCTGCCATTCAGGTTCTGGCCAGAAATAATCCGGATTCCATGACATGTCTATAGTTATGTCATTATTTTCAAAAACAACATCATCAAGCCCTTGTCCCCGAATATGCCAGATTATGAATGCTGTACCACAACCGATAATCTTATTTTCTCCATAATATTGATGTATCGACATATCTCCACGTTTAAGTCCATCGCCACCGGCACATACATTTAAAGCTTCTCTAAAACCTGAAATTGTATTATTTATAAATTTTTCATTGCTGCCATGAATCTCGACTGCTGTTCTGACACCAGTGCTGTTAGGCCCAAGTCTGCTTTTCATTATATTATTTGACACGATTATAGGGCCGCTCCCGTCCACACGAATTGTCGATACATCAAAATCCTGCGCTGTCCAGCCACCGATATTATCAAAGATGCAGGAATCTATGATCACATTTTCAGCTTTTCCATGTATATAGACAGCCCATACCCCGCTATGGTTTGTAAAGTTGCAACGTCGCACTGTGATATTTGATCCATTTGCAAAATTAACGGGAGTATGATAATAACCTGGAGCAGCTGTAATGCCCTGGTTGACAACAGGGTTATTTTTACCGTTTAAATCCATTCCAAGGTCGTACATAGCAAAACCATTTATGCTATCACCAGAAATTATAGCATCCCATTTCTTTGAATCATCAGATGTTTTAATAATGCTTTTGTACATACCATTACATTGTGAAAAGTACTCAAAAACAGCAAGGAATTCAGCATCACAATATTTGTAATTCATTTTC
>JANYIW010000249.1 GCA_025358645.1 Bacteroidales bacterium | reverse complement strand
ATCGGTCTTATAGTGATGGTTTCGGAAGGCGCCATAGCCGACTGGAGCGCTTTGTATCTGAAAAAGATAATACTTCTTGATATTAAATATATAGGGTTCGGTTATTCCGCATTTTCTTTAGCTATGATGATTGGCCGTTTTTCAGGTGATGCTTTAAGTAAAAAACTGGGCTCCTGGCAATTGATCACCTATTCAAGCTTAATCGGTATTGTAGGATTCTTACTGGTTTTAATTCTTAATCCGATTTTTACAATTTCTGGCTTTTTTATAGTCGGACTTGGCTTTTCTGTTATTGTACCAGAGGTATATCGACTGGCTTCAAATGTTGCCGGAGTAAAAACTGCCGATGGTGTTTCATTCATTGCCGCTACTACAAACATTGGTTTTCTGGTAGGTCCTGTAATATTGGGTTTCATTGCAGAATTTAAGTCATTGCATCTTAGCTTTATTGTGCTTACTGTTTGGGTCAGTCTGGCTTTTTTTATTGCTTTTTGGAAATATAGAAGAAATATTCAAATCCATTAATGTTCATTTGCCTTCGGCGAACTCTCCAAAATGAATTTTACCTATTTATTGTATTCATCGAAGAAATCATTCCCTTTATCATCAGTAATAATAAAAGCAGGCATGTTCTCAACACGAATCTGTCGGATTGCTTCCATTCCAAGGTCCTCGAAATCAACTATATCGACTGATTTTATATTCTCTGCAGCCAGGATTGCCGCGGGGCCGCCAATTGAACCGAGATAAAACCCTCCATATTTTTTACAGGCATTGATTACCTGTCTGCTCCGGTTGCCCTTAGCCAGCATAATTAATGATCCGCCCAGGCTCTGGAAAAGATCTACATAAGAATCCATGCGACCTGCTGTGGTCGGACCGAAGCTCCCCGATGGCATACCTTCAGGTGTTTTAGCCGGACCGGCATAGTAGATCGGGTGATTTTTAAAATATTCGGGCATTGGTTTACCTTCATCCAATATTTTTTTAATCATTGCATGCGCTATATCTCTTGCAACGATCAGGGTACCTGTAAGACTCAACCTGGTTTTGACAGGGTATTTTGTAAGTTCTTCAAGCACCTCTTTCATAGGTCGATCAAGATTGATCTCTACAGCTTTTTTAAGCTCCGGAGCTTTTGCCGGCATAAAACGGGCCGGATTTTTCTCAAGTTCTTCAATGAAGATACCATTTTCCGTTATATGTGCTTTAATATTCCGATCGGCGCTGCAGCTTACACCAAGTCCCACGGGGCATGAAGCTGCATGGCGTGGCAATCTGATCACCCTGACGTCATGAACAAAATACTTTCCACCGAATTGAGCCCCGACACCATACTCATGACATATTTTTTCAATTTTATTTTCCCATTCAATATCGCGGAAAGCACGTCCGGCTGAATTACCTGTCAGCGGAAGCTCGTCGAGATAGCCTGCAGAAGCTTCCTTAACTGCTTTGAGGGTTGCTTCAGCGGAGGTACCCCCGATTACAAGCGCCAGATGATAAGGAGGACAGGCTGAAGTACCCAGTTCTTTAATCTTCTCCTTTACAAATTTTATCAGTGACTCTTCGTTAAGCATTGACTTGGTTTGCTGATATAGAAAAGTTTTATTTGCAGAACCACCCCCTTTTGTAATGAAAAGGAATTCATAGCCCATCCCATCAGTTGAATAGATATCGATCTGGGCAGGCAGGTTGGTTCCGGTGTTTTTCTCATCAAACATTGAGTAAGGAACGACCTGTGAATACCGGAGATTCTTCTCTTTAAATGTTTCATATATGCCTCTTGAAAGATGTTCGGCATCTTTGCCTCCTGTCCTGACATCCTCTCCCTTTTTCCCGATCACTATTGCAGTGCCTGTATCCTGACACCCGGGAAGGTCCTTTTTTGATGAAACCACTGCATTACGAATCATCAGATATGCAACGAATCGATCATTATCAGTTGCTTCGGGGTCATCAAGTATTGCTGCAAGTTTTTCAAGATGCGATGTTCTAAGGAAGAAAGAGATTTCGGAAACAGCCTCACTGGCAAGAATCTCCAGACCTTTGGGATCTACTTTCAGTATTTTTCTTCCACCTTCTTCAACCACAT
>JANYIW010000247.1 GCA_025358645.1 Bacteroidales bacterium | reverse complement strand
CAATCTGTCTTTTATAATATTACACCAAAGGTTGTTGGGTTAGCATGTCCTGACGGAATTACTTTATCACCTGAAGTAAAAGTTCATCCAAAAACAATTCAATATAATTACGCCGGAACCAATGGAGATGGGATTTTAATTACAAAAACTTTGACGTGTGACGGAGGATCAGATGCTGCCATAAAAGTAATAACATCAAATGTTGCGGGTCTGTATCATTTTGATTGGATCAGGACATCAGTTGATCAGATACATGGGTACAGTATTCCTGAAATTGTGAATCAAAAAGGAGGCCGGTGGGATATAAAAGTTACTGATAACCTGGGTTGTGCAAATTCCAGTTTTCAGTTTATTGAAGGAGCTTATCTCGATTCATATATGTATGTAGTTGATACTACAGGCTATGGTACTACTTGTCCCGGATCAAATGACGGACAGATATGGATAAAGGAAAAGAATTCTTCTACTGGTATTGCACCATTTGAATACTGGGTCGTCAGGAACTCTCAGGATACGGTAATTCATAATATACTTCCCGTAACTGAGTTATTCCAAAAATATTCAAACCTGTTACCGGGTAAATATAAACTATTCCTCAGGGATGCTAATGGTTGTTATAATATAAATTACCCGGAGGCAGAGATTATTGAACCCGATACCATTAAAGTTGTATTTGAAGCTAAATATTACGGAGGTTATAATGTAACATGTAAAGGATATTCTGACGGCCATGTCTGGATTAAGGAGATTACCGGTGGCAATGGGACTTATAGTTATAAATGGTACACTTATAATGGAAGGATATCCGGGGTTGATGTTTTAGATAGATTGGATAGTATTACAGCAGGTAAATATTTTTTGAGAACAACCGACAGAAAAGGGTGCGAAAAGATCGATAGCGTTACTCTTATTGAACCAGCCGGAATGACATTAGCAGGCTCTCAGTTGTCTAAATCTACTGATGGCAATTTCAATGTTTCATGTAACGGAGGTACTGAGGGGTCAATCGGTCTGACTATTTCAGGTGGATCAGGTAATTATACATATTCCTGGACCGGGCCGGCAGGCTTTACCGCATCAACAAGAGATATCTCCGGTTTAAAAGCCGGGAATTATACCTGTCTGGTAAAGGATCTAAATGGATGTATTCTTACTCCTTCACCATCATTTACTCTGACTGAACCATTACCTCTTGTGATACTCCCGCCAATTATCTCTGTTTCATCAGACGGAGGGTATAATATAAATTGCTATGGGGCTAATACAGGATCGATTAGAGTCACTGTTTCGGGAGGAAGTATCGGGAATTATTCATACAATTGGAGTACAACAAACGGATCAGGGATAATTAACGGACTAAAAGATCAGAGTGCCCTTACCGCGGGTACATATCATCTGATCGTGACCGATTTAAATAACTGCTCCACCGAAAAAGACATAACCCTTTCTCAGCCTTCTGTTTTCGTTACACAACTTTCTGTCACAAATATTACTTGCAAGTCGCCTGGCTTTAATAATGGTTCAATTATTCTGACTGTTTCAGGAGGCATTTTACCATATTCATATCTATGGTCAAACGGTGAGATTACAAAAGATATTGCCGGACTGACTCCGGGAATTTATAAGGTTACCGTCACAGATTTTAATGGTTGTAGCAAAATAGATTCAGCAAGAGTTGATCTGCCGCCTGACCTGAATTACACCAATAAACTATCAGATTATAACGGTTATAGCATCAGCTGCTATGGTCTGGCAAATGGTTACATCCAGGTAGAGATGACTACAGGATCTGCTCCTTTCATTTACGCCTGGACAGGACCTGATGGATTTAATGCCACAACCAAAAACATATCGGACCTCAGAGCCGGTCAGTATCAGTTATCGATACTCGACAGTAATAAATGCAAAATTTCAGAAGCTTTTGCTCTTTCTGAGCCTGGTAAGCTTGGAATGACCTTTAGCGTACCATCAAGCACGGCAGGAGGGTTTAATATTAATTGCGCCGGCGACAGTACAGGTTATATTAATATAGAGCCTGTAAATCAGGTAAATAAGGTCGATTACCTATGGGCAGATGGTGTTTTTGGCAAAACAAGAACGAATCTTGCAGCTGGTAACTACAGTATAATAATTACAGATGCAAATAATTGTCATGCCGGTATGCCAATTGCACTTACAGAGCCTGATTCTTTGAGACTAGTCCTTAATATATCCCCTCCATTCTGTCCTGATAAACCTGATGGCACGTTAAGAACTAATGTCACTGGCGGAGTCAGGGGAGCTGATTATACATACAGATGGTCAGATAACTCAACAAACAGGAATATGTCAGATATCCCGGAAGGATTTTATAAAGTTACTGTTACCGATCTGAACGAATGTTCAATCAGTGACTCTGTAAAAGTCAACCCGATAAATGAGACTTGTCTCATAATCCCAAATGCAATTTCTCCAAATGGAGACCTGATTAATGATGTCTGGAACATTGGATTGATTGAGCTGTATCCATTAATGGAAATAAAAATCTTTAACAGGTGGGGTGAACCTGTCTGGAGATCAGAAAAGGGATATCCCCGGCCATGGGATGGGAAAAACAATGGCTCTGAACTTCCGATTGACTCTTACCACTATATAATTGATTTGCATAACGGATCTAAACCACTTGTTGGTAATGTAACTATAGTAAGATGAATTTTAATATTTTAATGTTTTTGTGAGAAGACTCTCTTTCATATCAATTTTACTTCTGACAGGCAATATTGCCTTCGGACAGCAGCTACCATTATATAGTCAGTACCTTTATAATAAGTATCTTATCAATCCTGCTGTGGCGGGAAGTGATGGTTATACCAGTGTAAGTCTTACTGCCAGAGAACAATGGGTTGGTTATTCCGGGGCGCCAAGAACCTTTTCAGTCAGTTGGCAGACACGAATATTAAAAAAAAGTTTCATTCTTAAACAAACCATGGTAAGCCGGGGCGTTTTAAGACCAAAATCCGACGGAAAGGTAGGTCTTGGAGGATATATATTCAGTGATAAGAATGGGTTGATTCAAAGAACAGGCTTCCAGGTCTCGTATGCATATCACATGTGGATCCAGCACACTACACAATTATCTTTTGGACTTGGTTTCACAGGCTACTATTACAAGATCGATGAAAAGCAGATAAACTTTGAAGACCCTAATGAACCCTGGCTGAACAACAATCTTCGTCGCGGTATATTTGTTCCTGATGTGACTTTTGGAGTATATCTTCTTAACTCGAAATACAGCTTTGGTTTTTCCGCGGATCAGCTATCTGAGGCTTCAGTAAAAATCGGAAGTTCTGCTTATAAAAACTTCACAATGGGTAGACAATATTATCTTTTCGGATCGTATGATTTTAGTCAGGGAAATAATATAGTAATCCAACCTTCATTTCTCTTGAAAATGTCGGAACAACTTAAACCTCAGCTAGATTTAGGCGTTACTTATGTTTATAATCAAGGCTTCTGGGCCGGGTTGGCATACCGGACCAGTGGCGCTCTGATAGCGAATATTGGCGTAAAATATCAGAATATATTTTTTGGATATGCATTTGATTTCACAATGCAGGAAATTCAAAGAATTACCTACGGGACACACGAACTTACAGTTGCTCTTAAGTTTGGAGACAATTCAAGAAGATATCGCTGGCTGGATCGCTATTGATAAAGAATTGTATCAGAGATTACAAATAATCATTTATTGATTTTCTTCGTTTGCCCCTTACCCTAAAGGGTGCAAAGAAAATCAATTTAATCAATAGTTTTTCTCAGAATATAAATAACCGAGCTGCTTTTCTTTTTAATGAAAAGAGATAAAAAGGCAAACGGCAAAGCCGTTACCATCCCTGTCAGGAAGGCAAATTTTGAACCTTTATACTTTTCACTTAACATGGAAATATAAAATACATCAAGCGGAAGACTTCTGAGTTTTTCCAGGCTTAACCCGGCTTTCCCGGAAAAAAGCCTGAAGGTGGCCGGATTAAAATGCCACAAATGCCGGGGCACATCCCATGCGGCCCAGAACCGGTTAAAATGTTTTGCATCGTAAGAGTTGCAATTGGGCAATGCAATAACACAAATAGCTCCCGGCTTTAATAGTCTGTAGATTTCTGAAACATACTTAAATGGATCATGGAAGTGTTCAAGTACATGCCAGAGCGTGATACAGTCAAAGCTGTTTGCTTTATAAGCCGATATCTTATCAGGCGAGTCAATTTCCAATAAGAAATGTGATCTGGAGAAATTCCTGGCTTTTTCATTTATTTCTATTCCCTTAGTTATCCAGCCAGCCTTTTTCATAGTTGCGGCAAAATAACCTGTGCCGCTGCCTATGTCAAGTATTGTACCTTTTTTAAGTCCTGTGGCATCAGTAATCAGATTTTTCTTCTTTCCCAGCATAACACTCCTGGCGATACGGTATAACTTATTGGAAAATCCTGCAGAAGTATTACTGTGTGAAATATAATTATCCGATTCATAATATTTGGCTATATCATTCTCTTCCGGGTAATCCTGTGTAAAAACGAAATCGCAGGATGAACATTTAAATACCGCGAAATCCTTCCTGCTTAAAAAATGATCATTGCAACTAAATTGCAAACCTATCTTTTCAGAAGAGCAAAGGGGGCAAACAGCATGATGCACCATACTATTCTGACTTAGATATCCTGTTGAACCTGGTGAAAAAATAACCTGCACATAACAGGATAAGCAAAACTGAACTTGCAAGCGATATTTTATTCCCGATGTAATATGAAGCAGGTTTAAACGTAAATTTTATTTCATGATCTCCGGCCGGCACAACCATGCCTCTCAGGACCCAGTCCGTACGGAAATATTTACTCTCCTTACCATCGATAAAACACTTCCACCCTGCAGGGTAATAAATTTCCGAAAAAACCGCAAGTTTCTCTTCACGGGCAGAGTATTTATATAGTAACTCATCAGGCTGATATGAAATTAGCTCAATCTTCTCATTTTCCAGAACAGGATATAGTGGTTTCATAATCTGGTCCTTAAAAACATTATCTATTGTTGCCTCTTTTGAAGGATTGAAGGATTTAACTGATGAAATCTCTTTATTGGCATTTTCCACTATCACAGGTTTCTCAACAAACCAGGCATTTCCAAGAGCATTAGGATTGATCAGGGGTGGAGCTGAGGAATTATAAATTACATATTTGGCATTTAACATATTAAGCGCCGGGAAAGGGGTGTTGTTTAATGACAGTTGCAGTTCCTCGACAGATTGCGCTTTCTTGGCAGCTTCACTGAATGTTCCCAGTTCCGGATATATACATGAGTCAATAAGCTCCTGATACCGTTCCATCTTAGCGCCATGGTAACCTCCTATTGATTTATGAAAATAAGAAGTTGGCGAATTATCATTAAATGGTGAAGCGCCAAGATTGAGAACCCGGTATTGCGAGACATCTTTAAGGATAAATGCATCTGCAACTGATGGGGCAAATGTCTTCTGAATTGAAGCAGGTCTTTCAAACCGGTCTGCATCCAGATATCTTTTGTCAACCGTCCAGAGATCAAAAACAATCAATAATGCAATTATAAGTATTGCATACTCCTTCCTGAGCTTCTCAAAGATGAAACCCAGGATCACCCCTGATGAAAGTAAGATAAATATCAAAGATCTGAAGGCATCACTTCTGAGCAGATTTTTCCGGTCAGTTATCAGGGCGCTTTTGAGCCATCCCGGAAGATCATTTTCATTTTGTCCAAGGAAGGAACCGGCAATTCCGGGAAGTATAATAACAAGCAGGATAAATCCTCCGGTTATTCCGGCTGCGATTTTCAGACC
>JANYIW010000240.1 GCA_025358645.1 Bacteroidales bacterium | reverse complement strand
TTGATATCTGCAATTAATTCTACTCTTCCGGGAGCAACAATTACTCAGGCACAAAAAGATAATCAGTTAGGAATAATTGAAATTATGTCAATATACGCCTGGAGCAACCTGGTAGAAACCTATGGGGATATGCCTTATTCAAAAGCGCTGGATTTTAAAAATCCAACCCCTGCTTATGATGACGCGCTTACAATCTACAAAGATCTGATTGCCCGCATGGATGCTGCTCTTGCTAATATGACCCCAACGGTTGCTGGTATGTCCACAGGATATGACAATATCTTCAGCGGAACAGCAGCAGGTACAGCTAAATGGATAAAGTTTGGTAACTCATTGAAATTGAGAATGGGTATTATGCTGGCTGATCTGGATGCTGCCTATGCTAAAACTGTTATTGAAGCCGCTGCTCCAAAAGTTTTTGCTGCCGGCGATAAAGTTTCATTGACATATTTGACTTCTTCTCCTAATCAGAACCCTTTTTACACCGAGTTGGTTGTCAGCGGCCGTTCAGACTTTGTTATTACAAGCAACCTGATTGATGCTATGCAGCCAACTGTTCCTGCAGGCACTATTTTAACTGTTACAGTTACCGATCCAAGGCTCAAATTTTATGCTTCAACTGTTGAAGGCGCTTTTATAGGTGGGAAACAGGGTAGCCCTAATTCCTACGATGCCTTTTCACATGTAAATCCTGGCATATTAAGTGCAACAAGAGAAGTTGTTATAATGGACTATGCTGAAACTGAATTTTTACTTGCAGAAGCAGTAGCAAGAGGCTTTGTTGTTGGTGGTACAGCCGAATCACACTATAACAATGCAATTACTGCTTCAATAACTTATTGGGGTGGAACCGCTGCAGAAGCAACTGCGTATCTTGCACAGCCTACTGTTGCATATACCACTGCCGTTGGCACGTACAAACAAAAAATAGGTACTCAGGCATGGCTGGCTTATTATCAGCGCGGATTTACGGCATGGACTACCTACAGAAGATTAGATTTCCCGGTTCTGGTAGCGCCTGCTCTCCATGTTGAAGGTATCGATAAAGTTCCTGTACGTTACACATTCGCTGTTTCGGAACAAACCCTGAATTTTGAAAATTACACTGTTGCTGCTGCAAAAATTGGTGGAGATACACCATTGACAAAACTTTTCTGGGATAAATTCTAATCTGAATAATTTCAGAGGATCACTATTAAAACAAGAGGCTGACTCGTGAGAGATCAGCCTCTTTTAGGTGAATAAAACTCACCAGCCTTAATAGTCTGCGCTGTTTTTGGAAATGCCATATAAACACGTCTTTGCCATATTAATGCAGGGGCGTATTGCGATGCGCCGTTATTGATTACCGTCACAAAATATATTTTTTTAGTTTGCATAATTAAATAAGAACCCATATATTTGGCAGTTAAATTTAAACCTAAAACTAATTTCGTATGAAGAAACTATTTCTGCTGATTGTTTTGTTTGTGTTTATGAGTGGTTACACTTTATTGGCACAGACAATAGTTATTACAGGTACGGTTACCTCTTCAGTTCAAGGGGAAGGTGCAATTCCTGGTGTAACTGTAACTGTAAAAGGTACCACAGTTGGTGCAATAACCGATGTGAATGGAAAATTTTCAGTTACAGCGCCACAGAATGCTACCACCTTGGTTTTCTCCTATATCGGAATGAAATCATTGGAGGTTGCTATTTCAGGTCGTTCTGTTATTGATGCTCTTCTTGAGCCTGACCTTGTAGGTTTGAATGAAGTCGTGGTAACTGCATTGGGTATATCCAGAGAGAAAAAAGCTTTAGGATATTCCGTACAGGATGTTAAAAAAGATGAAATTGCACGCACAGGTAATACTGACCTGGCAGGTGCCATGCAGGGAAAACTTGCCGGGATAGAAATCAAACCTTCGAGTGGTATGCCAGGTGCCTCATCACAGATTGTTATTCGTGGTGCCCGTTCTTTTACCGGAAACAATACACCTCTTTATGTAATTGATGGTATGCCTATCGCATCCACCGCTGATTTCACAACAGGAAATGGTGTTACAGGATCAGACATTGCTAACCGTGCTGTTGATATTAATCCTTCGGATATTGAAAGTATAAATGTTCTTAAAGGTCAGGCGGCAGCTGCTCTTTATGGTATCCGCGCATCCAACGGAGTTATAATCATTACAACTAAGAGCGGTCGTGGCAATCAAGTAGGTAAACCTATTATTTCATTTTCCCATACCAGCGCTTTCGCGGAAGTATCCCGTAACCCTGATTTTCAGACTACATATGCACAGGGAAGCTATGGTAATTATGTGTCAACTACTTCAATGTCATGGGGTCCAAAAATTATTGACTTACCGAAGGATCCTACATACGGTGGTGATGCAAATGGTTTCCCGGGTAAATACAGAGTACCTCAGTTGGAAAAAGGAAAAGTAGCAGATCCATGGGTTACACCTCAAGTTTATAATGGATGGAAAGACTACTTTAAAACCGGATATACTTCTACCAATAACATTAATGTTAGTCAGGCGACTAAGGAAGGAAATTTTTCTCTGGGTTTGAGTCAGACTTCACAGAGTGGTATTGCTCCTTCAACAGGGATGAATAGGTGGAATGCGAAAGCTTCTGCGGAAAGAAAGTTAGACAAAAATTTCGGTGTTGGGTTTAGTACTAATTTCTCTAAAACTGATATTGATAAACTTCCTTCTGCCAACGATGCTGCATTAAACGGAGCATATGCTTCTCCCCCGAACTATGATCTTAAAGGCTGGCCATCTTTTGTTCCCGGTGATCCTTATTCTCAAATATATTTTCGCTCGTTAACTTTTGATAATCCGTACTGGGCTGCTGAACATAATATATTCAATGAAAAAACAGATCGTTTTTTTGGGAATGGTTATATTGATTATCTGGCTAACATTAGGGAAAATATGAACCTGAAAGTCCGTTACCAGTTAGGTATGGATTCATATTCGACTCACTTACAGGATGTTTTTGAATTTGGCCATGCCGGGAAAACTGGTATTATAGACAATTATGGTGTTACTAACAGTACAGTAAACTCCCTTCTTACAGCTAATTTTGTTTGGAAAATTACCGATGATCTGAATCTTAATGCACTTCTGGGGAATGAGTTTAATCAGGATTACACCAAGACATATTCAGAACATGGTGGAGGATTTAATTTCGGAGGGTGGGCTCATATTCAAAACGCCAATATTGTCACTGCAAATGAATCAAAAGATAAATATAGAACTGTTGGGACCTTCGGAAGTCTCTCTTTAGATTGGAAATCAATACTTTTCCTCAGTGCAACCGGAAGGAATGATGTCGTTTCCCAGATGCCAAGAAATAGCCGCTCTTTCTTTTATCCCTCTGTATCCCTGGGATTTGTGGCGTCAGAATTAAACGCCTTAAAGGAAAGTAAATGGTTATCGTTTGCCAAGGTGCGCTTTTCTTACGCCGAGGTTGGACAGGCAGGGAGATATCTTCCGAATTTTTACGGTAAACCGGCGTATGGTGGCGGATTCTGGTCGGATGTACCAATTTCTTATCCATTAGGTGGGGGCATTAGTTCTTATATCCCAAACAGTACACAATATGATCCTAACCTTAAACCGCAAAATACAAAATCATATGAAGTTGGTACAGAGTTGAAATTCTTCCAAAATCGGTTGGGTATTGACTACACTTACTCACGTCAGAATGTAATAGATCAGATATTTGCAGTCCCTTTGGCTGCATCCACAGGAGCAAGCCAGTTGGTAATGAACGGAGGTAAAGTTCATACCCTTAGTCATGAGGTAGTTTTTTATATAGTTCCGGTACTGGCTAATAGCTTCAAATGGGAAATAAATATTAATTTCTCTAAAATAGATAATATGGTTGATGAACTGGCGCCGGGTGTTGAAAGTATCTTTTTGGGTGGATTTACAACTCCTCAGGTTCGGGCAGGCATTGGAGCTACTTATCCGGTAATCTATGGTAGTTCCTTTGTTCGTGATTCAAATGGAAAAATTGTTGTTGAGGATACTCCAGGAGCATCGAATAATGGCATGCCCAAAACAGGTCCTCCGGCAGTAATTGGAACTGTATCTCCCAAATTTATACTTGGCGGAACTAATACTTTTACATATAAAAGTTGGTCTCTTAGCGGAGTCCTTGAATGGAAAAATGGTGGACAGATGTATTCAGGAAGTAACGGATTGTCTTACCTTTACGGGGTAAATGCAAATACATCAGATCGTGAGTCAACCTTTATTTTTGACGGAGTGAAACCTGATGGTACACCAAATGATATCGTAAGGGGCGGACCTAACGATACTAAAGCATTACAAGATCTGTACGCAAATGTGCTTACGAATATTGATGAGTTTTACATTTATAAGAATTCATTTGTGAAACTTAGAGAACTTTCCTTGAGGTATAAACCTGCAAAAAGGCTTTTCGGGTCTGTTGACTTCAGCGTTACTGCATTTGCACGTAATCTTCTTCTCTGGACTGAGCTTCCAAATTTTGATCCCGAATCGAGTCAGGGAAATACTAACATGGGCGGATCGTTTGAAAGATTTTCGATGCCTCAAACAAGTAGTTATGGTTTTAGTTTAGATATAACTTTTTAATGTTAAATACAATGAGAAAAGTAATTAATATATTTTCAGCAATTGTCTTGACTTTTGCTCTTTGGTCTTGCTCCGAAAATATAATGGATGAGATCAACAAGGACGTGAATGACCCGACAGTAATTGCCTCAAAATTGGTTATTACAGACGCAATGACTAGTACAGCATTTTCTGTAATTGGAAGTGATTTAGCATTTTATGCTTCTGTTTATATGGAGCACAATGTTGGAGTATATGGTCAGTTTTACAACGCTGAAATAAGAAGCGGGGAACCTACAAGTTCATCGACTTATGATAATAGTTGGGGAACAATGTATAATACACTTTATAATCTTAAGGTTGTTATAGATAAATGCTCTGACGGTGGTTCAGAAGCTGGTAATTATGGAACATTAGGTATTGCGCAGATATTATCTGCATATAACCTGGCAACACTTACCGACCTTATGGGAGATGTTCCCTGGACTGAAGCCCTTAAACCCGGTGTAATATTTACTCCAAAGCTTGATAAACAACAAGATCTTTACACAGCAGTTTTTAAATTCCTTGATGATGCTTTAGTAAACCTTGATAAAGTATCAGTATATGCTAAGTTGGGAACCCAGGATCTTATTTATGGAGGGGATCTTACCAAATGGAAAAAGTTTGCTTATGGTTTGAAAGCCCGTTATACTATGCGTTTATCGCTAAAGACTCCTAATTATAGTGATGTTATCACATTTGCTAATCAATCTTTTGCTTCAAGCGCTGAGCAGGCTCAATTCAAATATGATGGATCCTCGACGAAAAGTCCATTTGCTGTTATTTTCACTGATCGTAACTATTATGGAGCGAGTCAAAGTTTACATAACAAATTAGTTGATAGATCTGACCCAAGGGATGCTTTATTTTTTAAAGCACATCCTAAATCCGGAAGTACTGCTTTAGTTTTTGCTCCTAATGGAAATCCGATTCAGGTACAAGACAAGTATTCAGTCTCTGCAATTAGCAGCATTACTGCGCCTACTTACCTGTTAAGCTATCATGAAATTCAGTTTCTAAAAGCTGAAGCATACGCTCGCACAGCAAGTTTGGCAAATGCCGACACTTCTTTACGGAAAGCCGTAACCGCTGCATTCGCTAAGGTAAATATTGGATTATCCTCAGCAGCAGCTCTTACATATTTTAACACTCAGGTAAGGCCTAAATTCACTGCTAATCCATTGTCTGAAATAATGAATCAGAAATACATTGGCTTTTTCGAAGAAGAATCTGTTGAGGCTTACAACGACTTCAGACGTTTGAAGGCTATGGGAAACAATGTTATCACTCTTGCTAACACAAAGAATTCTTCCCAGTTTCCATTACGTTTCACCTATGGAGCTGCCGATGTTACTACAAATGCAAATGTGCGTGATGCTTATGGTGACGGAACTTATGTTTTTACGGAAAACGTTTGGTGGGCTGGTGGAACCAGATAAGATTACATCTTTTTATATTTTAACTATATAATAAATTGAAATGAAAAAAATAAAAATATTAGGTTTAATCTTCACACTGATAATTGTAATTTTTAGTTGTGATAAGCTTGCAGATCCTGCTGGTCCAAGGGGGACAGCTGTAGTACCTGCAATTTCCAATGTTGCTCCCGGAATTTTTGATTCCAAGAATCTCGTGAGTTCATTTGTCCAATTCAATGTCGACTTGGCAAGTGGTGAACAAGCAGATAATGGCATTATTGTTGGTTCCTATAGTACTAACGGCGAGAGGATTAAAATAGCTGATATAGCAGCTTTCCCTGCAACTGTTAAATTGGTTTCAGGCGATGTCATCAGGGCACTGGGCATTTCTGCAGCGAGTGTTAAAAATGGTGATGTTTTTACTTTAGAAGTATTAACTACAGTCAATGGCGTTACTACACGATCGAATGCGTCTCTGAAGGTAGTTGTGGCATGTGCCTTCGATTCGAATCTGATTGCAGGCAGCTATCGGGCGAAAAGCGCAACGTGGGGAGTTGACGGAAATGTAACTATAACAAAAGATATTGCTGTTCCTAATAAAGTTTATGTTGCTGGATTGGAGGCAATTGACGGCCTTACTGAAGATAAAGGGCCTCTCCCAATGACTATCAATCTATCAACTTATGCAGTTACAGCTCCTAAAACAACTATTGCTACTGATATAGTTTGGGATTCACCACAAAAAAACATTGCGTATACAGGAACAGGTACTTATAATACATGTACGGGTACCTATACTATGGTATTCACAATTACGTATGAAGCAGGAAGTTATGGAGCTTATACCTTCACACTTACCAGAAACTAAATAAACAGATAATTTAAAGTTTATAGGCCGCTCCCGATGCATATTAATCCAGCTACTTACGCTGTTACTGTGGATCCAACAATCATTGTTTCAGCTGGAGCTTATGGTACTATAAAATACGGAGGTAATGGTATATATAATTCATGTGATGGATCATATGCCATGAATTTTGATATTACTCTGGGTGTCTATGGACCTCAGGGAAAATTTAAATTTACCTTAACGAGAAATTAGTAGTAAAATCCGTTAATTGGATATAAGAAGGCTGACTCGCAAGAGATCAGCCTTCTTTTATGTGCGCCCGGCATGGGCGATGACTATAGGGT
>JANYIW010000239.1 GCA_025358645.1 Bacteroidales bacterium | reverse complement strand
AAAATGGGAAGATAAAAGCCATCCAATTTGAATATGGTTATATAAATATTTCAACAAAGAGATTGCTGATTGATTATTATAATTTTTTTGAAGCAAATGATTTTGTCGTGGGTAAAATCTTTCCTAAGAAAGTAGAATTCAGAGAATACAATTATATTTATGAAGACTTTATTGGGCCTAATTTCATTGCCATTAAAAAATCAGAGACTGAACTTATCAATACATTAAGCAGAAATTGACCGGCTAAATTCAATAACTTGTTTCTCTTCACCCTTTATCTACTCTTTATGAAACTTAACGGGTTCCGGGCCACATTTTTTTGAGATACTCTTTAGACCTCATTCCGAAATCAAATAACTTTTCATTCGTTGGAAAATCCTGATGGCGATGTGGTGGCAAATCAATTATTGATCGGAATTCCTGTGGTGACCAATCAAGTTTTTTAGCAACAAACTCCAGGTCATACCCAATTTCATTTTCGAAGTATACATTTTCCTTCATTTTATCCAATGCATTATCTCTCGGGATCTGACCAGATACTATCAGACTGGACAGGTGAGCTCTCCTTTTATCAAAATTAAATTTCAGAGGCAGATAATAACTCTGAAAGAATTTCGTAAATCTCGATTCATGATGTTTCCCGCCATAATATTGCCATCCCAGCTCTCTCTGTAGTGTCTCTATTGCATCATCTTTCCTGTAATCGATATAATTCAAAGGATTGATAATTATCATTTTTTTAATAAGGGTGTAATATATATATCGCTGAAAAAAATTGACATGAGGAAAATCGTTCAATTCTTTTTCTCCAAACCTGTTATGAATAGCTTTCAGGTGCCTGTAATCCATAGCCTGATATCCCCAGTTTGAAGGCATTATACATTCAGTGGCAAAATTCAACCCATTGAGTACATATTTGATATTATTATTATCAGCGAAGTTGTATAAAGCAGCAAAAATTGCATGATCCTGAGGGATGTCCTGATCAGGAAGACTTGCCTTAAAGAATGACCTTTGCAGATCTTTCATTTCTTCCCAGTTCACAACAAAAGTATGCAATTCAATATTCAGTTTCTTTACCACATTCTCAATGTTTTTCACTGCCTGATCTGAATTCCATCCGCAATCAACATGTACAACCAGAGGACGTAATCCCTTTTTAACAGCATAATAAGCCAGATAGGAACTGTCAACACCACCACTCACACCAATAATGCAGTCAAACTCTTTGTTGCGCTCTTCAATCTTAATTCTTTCAATAATTTCATTCAGGATTTTTCCACCACTCTGATCCGGGAACCAAATTTTCCCGGCTAGCACAAGAGCCGAATTACAATGGTTACAATTCCCCTGATCATCAAACCTGATTTCAGGGTCCGATGTATCCATTATACAGCGATTGCATATCTGATATGTACTGACAGTCATATTGTTAGTTAAATAAATCTGATATTTCAGAATATGAAGGATAAGTTATCAGGACTGCACGTCTTTTACCATGAAAAACGAAAAAGCTTCCTGCTGCAACGGCTGCGGCCCCACCTTGTTTCACAGCTAAACTGAAATCGTTTAGTTTCCCGGCACCACCACAAGCAATTATCGGAATCTTTACTGAGCTTGAAATACTTTTAATTAATTCAATATCATATCCTTCCATAACTCCGTCCCTATCAATCGAATTAATTAATATTTCTCCGGCGCCTTCTCCTTCAATTCTTTTGGCATAATCAACCGGATTCATGCCGGTACTCTGGGATCCACCTTTTATATATACCATATTCCCCCTTAGAAAATCCTTTTTAATATCTATTGATACAGCAATTGTTGAACTTCCGAATTGACTGACAGCTTCTTTTAGAAAATTTTCTCCCAGAAATGCATGGGTATTAAGGATTACTTTTTCCGCACCTGATTTTATAATTCTTTCGATCTGTTGTAACGAATGAATTCCTCCACCATAAGCAAATGGCATAAAACATTCACTTGCAATATTATGGATCAATTCATATGGAGGCTCCTTTTTCAATTTGGTTGCGTCTATATCCAGGAAAAAAATCTCATCTACCTCCTTTTCATTGAATATTTTTACGGTGTTTATAGGATCTCCAATATATGTAGATTCCTTAAATTTTACTGTTTTCACCAATCCATTGTTTCTCAGTAACAAACAAGGAATAATCCTCTTTATCTTCATTTTAGTAAAGATCAACAAAGTTTTTCAAGAGCTTCATTCCGAATTTGTGACTTTTCTCAGGATGAAATTGTACCCCCAGTATATTTCCCCTTTCGACTGCGGAAGTAAATTCTATTTCATATGTAGTTGAAGTTAAAATATCTTCCATATCATTTGCCCTGAAGAAATAGGAGTGAACGAAATAAAACCGTGCATCGGAATACATATTGTCAAACAATCTGCTGGTTTTATGTTGTCTTATGAAGTTCCAGCCAATATGAGGTATTTTGTATTCAATAGAGTCTTTAAATCTGAAGCGGACTATCTCTGCATCTATCCAACCCAGTCCCGGCATTGATCCCTCTTCGCTGCCTCCTGATAATAATTGCATCCCCAGGCATATTCCAAGAACAGGTGTTTTCTCAACAATAACTTTTTTGCTCAATATATCTATTAAACCGAGTTCTGTTAAGTTCCTCATTCCTGTATCAAATGCTCCAACTCCGGGCAATATAAGTTTTGATGCCCGTGCTATTTCATCTTTGTCAGAAGTAACAACCGAATTTTCGCCTATCCTTTTCAAAATATTTTGAATAGAACCTAAATTACCGGTTTTATAGTCAACAATAGTTATCACGATGACAAAAATAGCTCTTTTTTCAAACGGGGAACATTAAATAACAGATCATTGATTTTGTTATTAATCCTGACCTATCCTGTATAAATAGTTTTGTGTTCTCAAAATAACTGAATTTCTTAAAAATGCAGGAGTTGCCCAAATCCCTGAATCCATGTTATTCTGAGCGACGACCTCATATTTCCGGCCAGCTTTTACTACCAGAACTTCACCTTTAACTGAGAAAAACCAGACATTCCCATTTACATATATCGGAGATGCATCATAATTTGATGTCACATGTGTTGACCATATTTCGTCGCCTGTCGCTGCATCAATGCACATAAGGCTGTTCCTGGTTGTTACAGAATATATCAATCCGTCTTTGATTACAGGTGTAAGGCACTGGTTTCGCGACAGTTCATCCCGTTTTTTCCAAAGCACATTTGTACCAGTTATATCGCCATTGCCATCGGGGTTAACGGCCAGTAACTCGGAGAATTTGGCACCATCAGCAGAAACCATATATCCGGCATACCAGAATACTATTCCCTTTTCAGTAAAGGGCATAGATACTGTCGATTCAGCTCCATCAA
>JANYIW010000212.1 GCA_025358645.1 Bacteroidales bacterium | reverse complement strand
ATGGATAAACGCTTATAAATGGCCTGTGTACTGCTTTATCGCTGTTGCATTCTGGAACCTTGTCGGTGCAGGTATCTTTGGATTTCTGATTAATCCTCCAATTGCACTTTATTATATGCAGGGATTGAATACAACACAAGTGCACGGACATACTGCTTTATTTGGCGTTTACGGAATGCTTGGCATCGGTCTGATGCTTTTCGTTCTCCGCGATATGAATAAAGAAGCTATCTGGAAAGAAAAATGGATTAAGTTTGCTTTCTGGAGTATTAATATCGGTCTTACAGCAATGGTGCTTATTAGTGTCCTCCCTATTGGACTGGCGCAAACTGTCGCCAGTGTTAAGGAAGGCTTATGGTATGCCCGGTCAGCTGAATTTCTGAATCAGCCGGCAATATTAACGTTAAGATGGCTGAGAGTAATTGGTGATACAATTTTTGCATCAGGGACGGTTGCTCTGGCCTGGTTCATATTCGGGTTAAAAGGAGGCTGGAGCTTAGTGAAGAAGTGAGAAGTGACTAGAGTGCCTAAAGTGCCTAAAGTGCCTAAAGTGCCTAAAGTGCCTAAAGTGCCTAAAGTCCTGGAGTTATAGAAAGGTTGATATTTCTTAGTCTTCTACTTTAGGCACTCCAAACTCTAGGCACTCCACACTTTTCTTCTACTTTAGGCACTCCAAACTCTAGGCACTCCACACTTTTCTTCTACTTTAGTCACTCCACACTTTAGGCACTTCACACTTTTCTTCTACTTTAGGCACTCCAAACTTTAGCTGACTCCAAACTTTTCTTCAACTTTAGTCACTCCACACTTTAGGCACTTCAAACTTTTCTTTTGCTTTATAGTAATGAGCGTATTAACTTTGTAGTCTCATTATAAAAATAAATGATATGTTTAATACTGAAGTCTATACCAAAAGGAGAGTGGAACTCCATAAAAAAATAAAATCAGGAATTGCTCTTTTTATAAGCAATATTGAGGCACCCCTGAATTATCCTGCTAACACTTACCATTTCAGGCAGGATAGCGATTTCTTATATTTTTTTGGTATTGATCTGCCAGGGTTTACCGGCGTTATGGATTTCGATTCAGGGAAGGATCGGATATTCGGTAACGATTATGAAATGGACGATATCATATGGATGGGTCCCCAACCGACAATCAAAGATCTTGCACTGAAATGCGGCATCACTGACACTGCACCAACGACTAAACTGGAAGAGATAATTAAGGATGCTCATTCAAAGAAGAGAAAAATTCATTTTCTTCCTCCATACCGGAGTGAGACTAAGATGATCCTTGGCTCTCTTCTGAAGGAAAACCCCTGTCAGATGATAACCCTGGCATCAGTTGACCTGATAAAGGCAGTTATTTCCATGAGATCAATAAAGGAAATAGTAGAGATTGATGAAATAGAGAAAGCAGTGGATATTGCTTACGAGATGCATGTTACTGCAATGAAGATGTGCAAAGAGGGGATCAGAGAACAGGAAATCTTCGGTACACTTGAAGGTATTGCTCTGGCAAAAGGTGGAGGCACTTCATTCCCTATAATATTAAGTATTGACGGCCAGACTCTTCACAATCATGCTCATGGTAATATACTGTGTAAAGGAAGGATGATGGTCACTGATGCCGGTGCCGAAACAAACCTTCATTATGCATCTGATATAACACGCACAACTCCGGTTGGAGGGAAATTCAGTACAAAGCAAAAGGATATTTATGAAATTGTACTGAAAGCTAATACTGAAGCAATTATGGCTACCAAGCCAGGTATTTCTAATCGTGATCTGCATTTTATGGCCTGTAAGATCATAACAACAGAGATGAAAAGCCTGGGATTGATGAAAGGTGATGTTGATGAGGCAGTTGCAGCCGGAGCTCACGCACTGTTCATGCCTCACGGTCTTGGTCACATGATGGGTCTCGATGTTCATGATATGGAAGCACTGGGAGAAAATTTTATCGGGTATAATGATGAGGTAAAACGGAGTACCCAGTTTGGTACTGCTTTTCTGCGGTTTGCACTGCCTTATAAGCCAGGACACGTTTTTACCATTGAACCGGGATGTTATTTCATTCCTGAGCTGATAGATAAATGGAAATCTGAAGGGAAATTCAAAGAGTTTATCAACTACAGTAAAATTGAAGACTATATGTCGATTGGAGGGATACGTATCGAAGATGATGTTCTCATCACTGAAGGTGGGCATAAGGTATTGGGTAAACCTATACCTAAAACTATAAAAGAAGTGGAATCAGTCTGTACCTGAAAACATTAATTTTCCTGAGCGCTTCTCCGTTAGGCTATTAGTAACGATCATTATTCCTGTTATGTGCCAGCGGGTACCGCGAAAATCTTTCAGAAGGCTTTATAGAATTCTCTGTTTAGCCTGGCAATATTTATAAGCTTAATTTGTTTGGGGCATTCTGCCTCACATGCACCTGTATTTGAGCAGTTACCGAATCCGACTTCATCCATTTTCTCAACCATCGCTCTTACTCTTTCTTTAGCTTCAATGCGTCCCTGTGGCAAAAGAGCGAACTGCGATATTTTAGCTGAAATAAACAACATTGCTGAT
>JANYIW010000172.1 GCA_025358645.1 Bacteroidales bacterium | reverse complement strand
ATACAAAAGTATGAGGAACAACTTTTGGCACAAAAACAAAGATCACTAAACAGATTAGCAAAAGAACTTAAAATGCAAGTGGTTTATAATGTGTGAGATAGAAATGTTGTCATTAGTAGTAGCGAAGCGAAGGATCTCCTTATCCCGTTATGGTACTCCTAAAAGTTTTGTCATTAGCAGCAGCAGCAGCACCAGCGAGGGAGCTCATTATCTAATTACAGTACCATCAAAAGCAGATCTTCAAAGAATATTCTTCAAGTTTTATAGGATCTGTGATATATAAAATGTTGTCATTTGCACCTGGGTAAGGAATCTCTAAAAAGATGTGGATAAAGTGGATTATGTTAATATCTGTGTTTCTGATCCAAAGTTTAATTAACTTTGATCATATGAAAATCACCAGGTATGAAAAACATAGTATTACTTTTCCCTATACTTCTTATTATTTCATTTGGCTGCCGAACTGTTTCTGATTCAAATCAGGTTTTAGAGGATATCCAGGAAAATCTGGATTTTGGAAATATAAGTACTGTTATTCAGATTGCTGACTCACTGAAAAAATTGGGTGGCAAAAACAAAGAGATTATTCACATTGTCGATTCACTCGAACAAATTGCTGAAAGGGTCGGCCTTGACTTCTCAATATCTGAAGACAAGATAGATATACAGATTGAAAGACTAATTGGTCCGGTTTCTGCAGAGGTAAAGTCAGCGTGGGAAAAGAAAGGCTGGCTTGAGTGGAGAATAATTGACGGTGAAAAAAAATATTTCAACAGGGCTGCATCAAATCTCCTTCTTATAAAAAAGTTTCATGAGCAAAAAAATAAAAAAAATCTGGAAATAGCGAACGAACCAGAAATGATCTTCCGGTTGAAACATACTAAGCAGGTATTTCAAGCGTCTGATAATCAAAGCAAACCTGTTGTGCCTGTAAAGATGAAAATTACTTACACAATCACAGTTCATCCTGAGGCGGTACCTGAAGGTGAAAAAATCCGATGCTGGTTACCCTGGCCAAAAGAGAATAATCCGAGGCAGAAAGAAGTAAAACTTTTAAGTACTTCAATTCCGGAATATATGATTTCACCTGATACGGCAATTCATTCCACAATCTTTATGGAAGAGCTTTCAAAAAGAGGAGTTCCAACGGTTTTTCAGATTTCCTTTACTTATGAATCTTATGCCCGGTATTTTAATCCAACGGGAATAAATATTCTACCACCTGATAAATCATCATACGATTATCAAAAATACACATCTGAGCAGTTTCCGCATATCTGCTTTACAGATGATATAAAGCGGCTTGCAGATAGCATTACCGGTGATGCTGATAATCCTGCAATGATAGTAAGAAAGATCTATTTCTGGTTTAAGGACAATATTCCATGGGCCGGAGCACTTGAATATTCCACTATTCCTAATATATCCGAATATGTATACAAGTACCGGAGAGGTGATTGCGGTATGCAAACCTTCCTGTTCATGTCAATGCTAAGATATAAAGGAATTCCGGTAAGGTGGCAAAGTGGCTGGATGGTCCCTCCTGGTGCAGAAAACCTGCACGACTGGTGCGAGGTATATTATCAAGGAACCGGCTGGGTACCTGTCGATGTTTCATACGATCTACAAAAATCAGAAAACACTTCAATTAAGGAATTCTATTTTTCCGGAATTGATTCTTACAGGCTTATTGTAAATGACGGACTCGCCGGACCACTTCATCCACAAAAACAATACCTGAGAAGTGAACCAAACGATTTTCAGAGAGGTGAGGTTGAATGGAATGGAGGAAATCTCTATTTCAATAAATGGAATTATGATATGAAGATTGAATACATGAAGTAAGAAGTCTCCATGAATATTTGTGCTAGGCAATCAGTAATCGGCCTATCTGATATACTGTAAATGATAGCAACCATGCAATACCTGTAGTATAGAATACAGTGAAGACTGCCCATTTCCAACTTCCGGACTCTCTTCTGATAGCCGCTACAACTCCCACACAAGGGAAATAGGTTAGAATAAATAACATAAAGGAGAAAGCTATAAGAGGTGTGAAGGTTGGCCTGCCAAAGGAATCCTTCTGAGACTGAATTTTTTCAACTAATGACTTCTCTCCGGATTCATTATCAGCCTGGAAAATAACCCCTAATGTACTGACAACAACTTCTTTGGCAGCTAATCCAGAAAGTATACTAACACTTAGATGCCAGTCAAACCCCAAGGGTTTCATAACAGGTTCTATTGATTGTCCGATTATACCAATAAAAGATTTAGTATGCTTTTCACTCTTTTGTTCCGAAATAATACGATGAACTGATTGATCTTTTTGATTTAATGTCAGGTCAGATCTTTCTATAACAGAAATTTCACCTGAATAATCCCTTGAATAAGTAACTGACCGCGGAAAATTACTTAATATCCAGACTATTATCGATGCCAGTAAGATTACCCCTCCGATTTTTTTAAAGTACAAACTAGTTCTGAACCATACATGTTTAAAGATACTTCTGATGGTTGGAACACGGTAAGGCGGTAATTCCATAACAAAAGGGATCTCTGCCGATTTGAAAAACACCCGTTTTAAAAATAATGCCGATAAAATAGCAAAAAGGGCACCAAGGATATATAACAAAAACAGCACTAAACTCTGATTCTTTGGGAAAAATGCACTGATAAATAATATATATACGGGTAATCTGGCACTGCACGACATAAAGGGTGTAATTAACATAGTGATCAAACGGTCTCTACGGCTCTCAATGATTCTGGTTGCCATTATTGCAGGTACATTACATCCAAATCCCATGAAAAGTGGAATGAATGATTTACCATGTAATCCTATCTTGTGCATCACTTTGTCCATTATAAATACAGCCCTTGCCATATAGCCTGTATCTTCCATAAATGATATAAAAAGAAAAAGTATAATAATGTTGGGAAGGAATACAATTACTCCACCTACGCCCCCAATGATAGCCTCTATCAGAAAATCTCTGACGATTCCCGGCGTGAGATAATTTGAAATAAGTCCCGCCAGCTTACCGAAGCCCATTTCCATCCAGTGCTTCGGATATCCGCCGAGTTTGAATGTAGTGAAAAATGTGAGCCACATGAAAAAAACAAATATCGGAATCCCCAAATATTTATTTGTCAGATAGTTATCGATTATTTTTGTTTTTCTCAATCTTTCAACCTTACTGATCTTAAGTGTCTCTTTTAATGCACCGGAAATGAACCCGTACCGAAGATCTGTAATGACTGTTTCTATCGGATCGGAATAGAGTTTCTCAAGTCTGTTGTATTCCTTTTTCCCTACATCAATTATCTCGGATGAATTAGTACACTTTACAATACTTTTTGAATATTCTTTATCATTCTCAAGTAACTCAATTGCAAGGTATCTGGCAGAAACGATGTTTGTGAATGCCCTGTTTCCTTCAATTTTTATTCTTGATTGTATGGCACAGATAGAATTTTCAATTTCGATCCCGTAGTTAATATGAATATGCCTTACAACAGGCTCCCTTACTTCATAAACTTCGATTATCTGATCAAAAAGTTCTTTGATTCCTTTCCCTCTTGAGCTCACTGTCGGAATAACCGGCATTCCCAGTAATTTACCCAGAGCAAGATGATCCAGTATGTCTCCCTTCTTCTCAAGCTCATCGTACATATTGAGAGCTATAACGATCTGTACACCCATATCTATTAACTGTGTTGTCAGATATAGATTTCTTTCAAGGTTTGAAGCATCAACTATATTGACAACAATATCTGGCTTATTGTCAAAAATATAATTCCTCAGGTAGATCTCTTCCGGAGAATAACTTTTTATCGAATACGTACCCGGGAGGTCAACAATTGAAAATGTATAACCTGATTGTTTATAAGTTGCCTCTTTAGAATCAACAGTTACTCCGGCATAGTTACCAACTTTTTCCTTTGAGCCCGAAGCAAAATTAAAAAGTGTTGTTTTTCCTGAATTAGGGTTACCGACAAGCGCTATTTGAATGTGTCTTGTTTTCTCTAACCACGAATCGTTAATGTCTTCACTTGTCAGGACTCCATTTGATGTCTGGAATTCTGTCAATTTGTTGTCCCTGTCGACCTCGATTAGCTGCGCCTCACTGTTCCTCAATGAGATATGATATCCCATGATTTTATATTCAATAGGATCTCTCAGTGGTGCTTTTTTAATTACCTCCACCTTTTTGCCAACAACAAATCCCATTTCTGAAAGCCGCTGCCTGAACTGACCTCTCCCTTTTATCTTTAGAATTATCCCCTCTTCTCCCTCATTGAGATCATATAGTGTCGTCATCGAAAAATTTCAATACATAAGAATAACCATAGAACTATTAGAATGTTCAAAGCTGCCGGGTGCCCGACAGTCTTTTACAACCGGGGACCGGGGACAGTGTAATCTGTATCGCTTTTTAGTCAGCTTTTACCTTTATTACAATTTTACGAACTGGTGAATTTACCCCAGATTTCAATCCCGGACGATGAGCATCACTTGGGAAAAAGATGAAGAAATTTGAAGGAGAAGCAGTATAATTTATTACTTTACCAGCTGTCATAAATTCTATATCCTTAGTAGCATCATATTGTGTAACCACGTCCTTAACGGTTTTCAAAGGAGCAATATTCATTATCTCATTCCCGCTTATTACATATTGAATATCAATGTACTTCCTGTGAGCTTCAAATTTTACTATCTCTTCATTTTTGCTCATATACTCACTTACTGTGGCAAAAAGGTTGTCACCATCTATATCATAGCGTTTCAGTTCAAGTTTTGCCAGATCGTTATTCATTAAAAATTTAAATGCTTTTCCCCATCTCGCTGTGTTTCTAAAATAATAAACAGCCAACTCTCTTTTGTTTATTGAAGCATCAGGAGTCACAGTCCAACCACCAGACCATTCCTTTTTAGCAAACCATTTGTCAATTTTTTTATTACTCCAGGATGATGGATCAGAAACGTTTTTGCTGCCGGTTAAGCCAAAGAAACTTATCAATACCATAATTTTCAGTAATATGTTTTTCATGATTAAGAAAGATTAAAATATAATGATTTCAAAAGTAATCAAATAAACTCACACAGGATTTTAAAAAGACCCTTCTTATCAAAAGGTTTCGAGAGAAAACCTGAGCACCCCGCATCAATTGCTTTCTCTCTGTCATCAGCGTAAGCTGTCTGTGCAATGATCGGAATTTCAGTATTTTTTTCGCGTATAAGTTTAACAGCTGTATAGCCATCCATAACAGGCATTTTTATATCCATTAAAATCAGATCTATATTTCCCATTGAAAGACATTTTTCAACAGCCTCCTCCCCATTATTAGCATGGAG
>JANYIW010000165.1 GCA_025358645.1 Bacteroidales bacterium | reverse complement strand
GTCAACGGTTTTCTTGTTGAAATATTCTACCGAACCAGTAATTCTGCTATTAAATAATGAAAAGTCGATACCAGCGTTTAAAGTAGTAGATGTTTCCCATTTTAAGTCAGGATTATCATACTGAGATCTTGTTAAACCGTCGCGGGTAATTTGGTATTGAGCCTGGGAAGCGCCGGCAGGGAACTCCTGGTTGCCTGTTTTACCCCAGCCAAAACGTAATTTTAAATCATTGAAGACCTTGGGGATGAAAGCTTCTTCCGACAGACGGTAAGCAAAAGCAAATGAGGGGAAGTAGCCATATTGATTATTGGTACCAAATTTACTTGAACCATCAGCACGAACAGTGGCTGTCAACATGAATTTATCCAACATATTAAGATTTACTCTGCCAAAATATGACTGCAATTCAGTCTTTGGATCTTTGTAGGAAGATATATTTCTGTTGGCTTGTGATATTGCCTGCAATTGGTCAATGTAGGAAACCTGATCAAATGCAAAATCCTTGCCAGAAACACTTTTTCCCGAGCGATTGAATGTCTGATAGGAATATCCTAACAATCCTGTGAAGCGAACCCGCTCAGTGAAATTCTTATTATAGTTTAAAGTATGTTCAATCAGGAAACTATTGGTATTTAAGTCGTTTACACCTGCATAACCACGGCCAAGGATATCCTGACGGTTCAATAAGCTTGAAAGTTCAATAGTTCTTTCTGAATATGAACGGTCAACCCCTAAATTTACTTTATATTCAAGACCTTCAATTAATTTTAATGTAGCAGACATATTACCAAGAAACCGTTCGGTTTTCGCTTTATCCTGAAAATAATCAAGAAGAGCCAGCGGGTTAGTGTCACTCGAGGAGAACTGATCAAATGAACCATCTGGTTTAATAAACGCTCTGGTAGGATTCCACACAAGAGCATTACCTATAAGACTACCCTCGAAACCTGCATTTGTTGATACAGGAGCATAGTTGTCATTTACAACTGAATAGATAATACCGGTATTTAATGTCAATCTTTTTTTAAAAAATTCCTGGTTCACATTCAGGTTTGCAGTATATTTCTTCTGACCGCTTGTTTTAACAATACCTTGCAAGTCCTGAGTACCAAGTGAAAGTCGGTATTTCAGATTATCATTTCCCCCTTTGAAAGCTAAATTGTGGTTCTGGGAAATACTGGTTCTCAGAATTGCATCCAATGCGTCAACATTGCCACCCAGATCCTGTGTAGGAGCTATCGCCCTAAACTCGGCAGCATTAAGAAGTTTAAGTTTGTGAGCAATGGAACCTACACTGACAGATCCGTCATACTCAACACTATTTGCTCCGGATGAACCTTGTTTGGTTGTAATAAGAATTACACCATTCGCTCCACGTGACCCGTAAATCGCAGTTGCGGAAGCATCTTTAAGAATGTCGATATTTGCAATGTCACTGGAATTAATGAAATTCATTGGGTTACGTGCACTTGAGTTGCCAATATTCTGAAGGTCTCCATCCGCTGTAGTATTGCCTCCTGAAAGGGGAACTCCATCCACTACGATAAGGGGATCGTTACCTGCTCTAACTGAAGAATTACCACGAATACGGATTGAAGCATTAGCTCCGGGGTCTCCACTACTATTTGTGACCATAACACCAGCAGCCTTACCTGCGATCAATTGTGAAGCGTTGCTGATAGCGCCTTTATTGAATTCATCAGATTTAATATTGGATACGGCACCGGTAATATCCTTTTTACGTTGAGTACCATAACCGACAACAACAACTTCATTAAGTGTACTGAGCGCAGGAGCCAGAACCACATCGATTGTAGCCTGAGCGCCAACTGTAATTGTTTGTGGGGTATAACTGATAAAAGAAAATATTAGGACAGCATCAGGACCAGGAACACTGATGCTGTAATTACCGCCAGCATCGGTCATGGTACCCTGTGTTGTTCCCTGGAGTACAATATTAACTCCGGGCAAAGGTCCTTCACTCGCTGAAGTGACTTTACCCTTTATGGTCCTTCCCTGGGCGAAGGCAAAGCTTATCGCAAAGCCAAAAATGAGAAGAGAAAGAATTGTTCTCCTCCATAGAAATACAGAATTTCGCGTAGTTACCATAGTTGAATTTTTTTAGGTTAGCTAATTTTTAGGTTAATAATAATATTTATAGGTTGAAAATGATAATTCGTGTATATAATAATAAGGTAGAAACATACAAAATACTAGTATCTATGTTAAAAAACTTGTTCAAAAATCCAGGTTATCAGTATTTCGGCCAATTTCAATTATGTGCTATTTGCCACCTAACAAAAATAGGAATTAATTTATTATTAAAACAATATTAAAATAAAATTAATTCTACATTTAGTAAAAAACTATTAACATAACATGGTGATAGTGAATAATAAAACTCTAATTAATCCAAACAAAAACGGTTGAATGCCTTTGTTTCAATCGTTTTCTGAAAGAAGCAAAAAAATATTTATTTTTTTGGAGTAAATACCTAATGAATGTAAAAAAAATCAGAAAAATGTCTAAAGTTGCAGTCTTGCAGTCTTATAGTCTTTTACTTTTTACTTTTGTCTTTAATCTATAACCTTAGCGTAGATCCTTTAATGACCAATTCAGTCTTAATTATTTTTGTTTGAAATGGTAAATCAAATCTCTTCTCGAGCCGAGCAATTAATAATCTGACTGCTTCTTTGCCAACTAAATATCCATGCTGCTCGACAGAGGTAAGAGTTGGGTTTGTAATATCGGAAATCATCCCGCTTGTAAATCCGACTACCGCAATGTCGTCTGGCACATTATATCCAAAATTCATTATTATTTTCATAGTCGCGGCAGCCGTAAGATCGTTTACAGCAAAAAAACCGTCAGGTCTGGTTATTCTTTTTAATAATCCGGGGACAACTAAAGTTGCATTTTCCATTGAATCGCACCTTATAATATTGTTTTCATTTAATGGTAAATTGTTTTCTCTCAGAGCCCTCAGATATCCGTCTTTTCGGTTTTTTCCTATATTGAGAGTCGGGGGACCTGAAAGGTGAATAATATTTTTACAGCCTATTTTTATCAGGTGGTTTACAGCTTCATAGGCTCCAATCTCATCATCAACAATAACCTTGTCGGTATCAATATCATCACAGATTCTGTCAAAAAAAACAAGTGGAATACCGTTATTCTTTATTCTTCTGAAATGGTCAAAGTTTTCCGTTACTTTGGTGACTGATACAAGAATTCCGTCGACCCGGCTGGAAAGCAGTGTTTCAACAGCTTTTACTTCCCTCTCATATAACTCACTTGACTGACAAAACATAACAGTATATCCTGAATCGTAAGCAAGATCTTCAATGCCACTGATCACGGTCGAAAAAAAGTAATGTACTATTTCAGGTACAATAACTCCTATTGTTCTACTCAAACCACTTTTAAGACTTAATGCAATCTGATCAGGTTTATAATTCCACTTTTCAGCAAGATCCTTCACAGATTTTTTTGTTGAACTACTTATATCACGATGGCCTTTCAACGCTTTTGATACTGTTGATGGAGAAATCCCGAGCTCTTTAGCAATATCCTTAATTGTTATCTGTCTGTTGTGCATTATTTATAACCATGATTTTTGCCCCTATCTGCTAAAGTAGGATAAAAAATCTGATTTTCATGGAAACAAAGTTAAAAACCTTATTCCGGATGTTTTTTGTGCGAAAAGCGAAAACATTTCATTTTTTTTAAAAGGATAAATATCTCAATTTAATAAGGAGGTACTTATCATTAGGTTTTTTAAAAATCACGCATTATATTTGTGTAAAACAACAGCATGAGATATTCTTATTCAGATGCGTGTTGCTATTAACTAATTTAATCAGTATAATAAGATGAAAAAACTTTTGATTTTCAGTTTAATGTTGCTGACTTGTGTTTATGGAATGGGACAGACACAACAAACAGCTAAACAAGTTGCCGTAAAATTTCCTGAACTGGAGAAGATGACCCCCGGGATGACAGAGATATGGGAACCTGAGGTAAAAATTATACAACCGGGTATAACTAACAGTGATGCTCCTTCTGATGCAATAATCCTGTTTAATGGTTCTGATCTCAATAAAGAGTGGATAGGAATGGATGGGAAACAATCGATATGGACAATTAAGGATGGTGCCCTTATTTCAACAAAAGGATCAGGTTATATTAAATCGAAACGTGCATTCAGCGATTTCCAACTACATATAGAATGGAAAACGCCATCTGAAGTTTCAGGAACGAGTCAGGGTAGAGGCAATAGTGGCGTTTTTCTTCAGGAACTTTATGAGGTTCAGGTACTTGATAATTATGATAACAGAACATATCGGAATGGACAAGCCGGAGCAATGTATAAACAATATGCTCCTCTGGTGAATACCTGCAGAAAACCCGGCGAGTGGCAGACATATGATATAATTTACACTGCTCCCACATTTGGTAATGATTCATTAAATTACAAAACACCTCCCCGGGTTACTGTATTGCAGAACGGAGTATTGGTTCAGAATAATGTCAGCCTGAGAGGGCCAACTGAGTATATCGGTATTCCTGAGTATACAATTAAAAAACATGGTCCGTTAAGCATCCTTCTTCAGGACCATGGCAATCCCGTTGCATATAGAAATATATGGATCAGGGAATTATAGATTTCTGAATATGTTTTTAAATATGGCAGTTTAGATGTCTGACTTAATTTAATATTATTAATTTTATAGATCAATTATAAATTTTAATTTACCTGAAATGAAAGAAAATTCAAAACACATTACACGCCGGACGTTTCTAGGAACAACCGGTGCTGTTGCTGCAGGCCTGACTATACTTCCCAGCACTGTTGTTAGTGGCCTTGGCCGCAAAACTCCAGCCCCGAGCGACAAGCTGAATATCGCTGTAGTTGGTATTGGTGGTATGGGTAATTCAAACCTGAAGAACGTTTCCTCAACTGAAAATATCGTTGCACTTTGCGATGTTGACTGGGGATATGCTAAAAAAGTATTTGCTGCTAATCCAAGTGCAAAAGCATATTGGGATTGGCGTAAGATGTATGATGAAATGGGCAAATCAATTGATGCGGTTATTGTTGCGACAGCCGACCATTCACATGCTGTTGTTGCAGCTAATGCTATCGCAATGGGCAAGCATGTTTATTGCCAGAAGCCATTGACACATACAGTATATGAATCAAGGTTATTAACCAAACTGGCTGCAAAATACAAAGTTGCAACACAGATGGGTAACCAGGGTTCATCAGCAGAAGGTGTAAACCAAACAATTGAATGGATTCAGAATGGCGAAATAGGTGATGTAAAAAAAGTTGAAGCATTTACCGATCGTCCGATCTGGCCGCAGGGACAAAATGTTCCAAAAGGGGAATGGGTTCCTGATACATTGAACTGGGATCTTTTTATAGGCCCTACAAAAATGCGCCCTTATGCCAGTATTTACACTCCATGGAACTGGAGAGGCTGGTGGGACTTTGGTACTGGCGCACTTGGCGATATGGCCTGCCATATTATGCACCCGGTATTCAAAAGTCTAAAATTACAATATCCAATCAAAGCTCAGGGAAGTTCAACACTTTTACTGACCGATTGCGCACCTAATGCACAGATAGTACATCTTACCTACCCAGAAAGAATTGCTCCAAAAGGTTCAAAAATTAAATATCCACAGGTTGACGTAACCTGGTTTGACGGCGGTCTGGAACCAGCAAAACCTGCAGGATGGCCGGCTGGGAAAAACATGAATGATCAGGGTGGCGGTGTTATTTTCTACGGCTCAAAAGATACCCTTATCTGTGGTTGTTACGGTGTTAACCCATGGTTATTATCAGGACGGAAACCAGTTGTTCCAAAAACAGAGAGAAGAATTGATAAAGCAATGAATGGCGGACATGAGATGGATTGGGTACGTGCCTCTAAAGAAAATGCGGATACCAGAGTCAAAACAAAATCAGATTTCTCAGAAGCCGGACCATTTAATGAAATGGTTGTTATGGGTGTTCTTGCTGTCAGACTTCAGGGACTTAATAAAGAGCTTGAATGGAATGGTGAAAAGATGGAATTCACTAATATAAGCGATTCTGAAAATGTAAAAATCTGTATCGCAGATAACTTTACTATCACTGATGGCGATCCAAAATTTGACAAAAAATGGACCGAACCAATGAATGCGAA
>JANYIW010000090.1 GCA_025358645.1 Bacteroidales bacterium | reverse complement strand
CGTTTTCCTGCTGGATTATTATGAAAAGGTAAGAGTTGTGTATTAAGGAACCGCCGTATACGTGATCCGTACGTACGGTGGTGTGAGAGGTCGGAAAATAAAGTAGGAGGAAAACTACTTTATTTTCCTCCTACTCGATTGAAAAATGTTGTAAATCCAGTACGTTTGTAGTAATAATCCTGTATGGACTTCAAACTTATATCCGATTTTCAGCCAACAGGCGATCAGCCGGAGGCAATTAATCAGCTTGTCAGCGGACTTGAAAAAGGAGTCCCGTTCCAGACTCTTCTTGGCGTAACGGGTTCTGGTAAGACCTTTACAATTGCCAATGTAATTGAGCGAGTTAACCGTGCTGTTCTTGTATTAAGTCATAATAAGACACTTGCTGCCCAGTTATATGGTGAATTCAAACAGTTTTTCCCTGAAAACAGGGTTGAATATTTCGTTTCCTATTATGACTATTATCAACCTGAGGCATACCTCCCGTCTTCAGATACTTATATAGAAAAGGATCTTTCAATAAACGAGGAGATCGAAAAGCTTCGATTAAGCGCTACTTCATCATTACTCTCGGGACGAAATGATGTAATCGTGGTCTCTTCAGTCTCATGTATTTACGGAATCGGAAATCCTGATGATTTTCATTCCAATACTGTTCATTTGAAGAAAGGACAGCTGATTGGAAGAAATGTTCTTCTCAGGAAGCTTGTTGACAGTCTCTATTCCCGGAATGAACTCGAATTCAAACATGGTACTTTCAGAGTCCGTGGTGATACTATTGATATCTTTCCGGCTTATGCAGATATCGCTGTAAGAGTGATATTCTTTGGTGACCAGATTGAAGAGTTAAACACATTCGATCCGCTGAGTGGTCATAAACTTGAAGTTCTGAATGAGTATATCGTGTATCCTGCTAATATCTTTGTTACAACGAGGGAAAGAATCAACCTGGCCGTAAGCGATATTCAGGATGATATGGTTCGACAGGTTACCTATTTTAATGAAATCGGGAAAAGAGAAGAGGCAAAAAGACTCGAACAACGCGTATTGTACGATCTTGAGATGATTAAGGAACTAGGTTATTGCAGCGGTATAGAAAATTATTCACGTTATTTCGACGGAAGAAAACCCGGAACCAGACCTTTCTGCCTGCTCGATTATTTTCCCCGTGATTTCTTAACGGTAATAGATGAGAGTCATGTCAGTTTACCTCAGATCAGGGCAATGTTCGGAGGGGACCATACACGTAAACAGACACTCGTTGAATATGGATTCAGACTGCCGGCGGCCCTCGATAACAGACCTATGAGGATCGAAGAATTTGAATCACTTACGGGTCAGACAATCTTTGTAAGTGCCACTCCTGCAGATTATGAACTCGAAAAAAGTGAAGGTGTGATTGTCGATCAGGTAATCAGACCAACCGGCCTTCTTGATCCCCCTATAGAGGTGCGTCCAAGTCTAAACCAGATTGATAACCTGATGGGTGAGATCCGTTCACGGACTAAATCGGGAGAACGTACGTTAGTGACAACAATCACAAAACGTATGGCCGAAGAGCTTTCAGCATACCTTATAAAATTTGATATTAAATGCAGTTACATTCACTCTGATATTGACACTCTTGCGCGTATCGATATCATGGAAGAGCTTCGTACCGGTATCATTGATGTTCTGGTTGGAGTCAATCTGCTAAGAGAGGGACTTGATCTCCCGGAGGTCTCTCTTGTTGCTATTCTCGATGCTGATAAGGAAGGATTTCTAAGATCATCGAGATCGCTTACACAGACCGCTGGAAGAGCAGCGCGAAATCTGAATGGAAAAGTGATTATGTATGCTGATGTGATCACCCGGAGCATGCAACAGACTATCGATGAAACAAACAGGCGAAGAAGCAAACAGTTGAAATATAACGAAGATATGGGTATCACCCCAACTCAGATAACCAGGAAAACAGGTTCCATCCTTAGTGGGTTAAGCAAGAAGGGGGCTTCAGTTAAAGCTTATGTTGAAGCTGACAGACCTGATATCGCGGCTGATCCGGTTGTAAAATATATGAACAGGGAGGCTCTTGAGAAAGCTATAGAAAAGTCGAGAAAGAGTATGGAAAAAGCTGCCGCCGAGTTGGATTTTATAGAAGCTGCAAGATTCAGGGATGAAATGGCTGATCTCCAGAAACTTCTCAGCGGTAAAACTTAGGTTTTATTTTTGAATTGAAAAGATAAAAATGAGACATATTATCTTGCAGTATTAATCAAGCCATTCACATAATTAGCAATAGCTATCGAAGATGTTAATCCCGGCGATTCCATTCCTATCAGATTTATAAACCCGGGATATCCTCTTTTGGTCTCTTCCATTATATAAAAATCCTTTAATGGTTCGCCTGGCTTCTGGATTTTCGGTCGGATGCCAGCCATTTCAGGAGCTATATCATCTAACTCCAGGAACGGAAGGAACTTTTTAGCCGAATTATAGAATGCCTCCTGCTTTGAAGCTGTAAGTTTATAATCATAAATATTTGATTCAAGATATTTTACATCAGGGCCCAGTTTTACACCACCACCAATATCTATTGTCACATGGATACCAATACCTTCCATATTAGGATGCGGAACCGGATAAACAAGTCTTTTTATCAACTTGTTCTTTGGTGGATTAATCCTGAAATACTCACCTTTGCAAAATTGAATCTTCAGGCTATCATCAGTAATACCAACCATTTCAGAAACTTTATCTGAGGTAAGTCCTGCAGAATTTATAACAATCCTTGTACTGAAACTGTAACTTTTTTTATCTGCATCGAGAAGGGTAATCTTATATCCGTTTTTGATCTGACTGATTCCTGTAACCTCACTTCCATAAACAATCTGACAGCTTTTATTAATGGCATTGGTCTCGTACTGTTTCATCAGAGAGTGAGAATCAACAATTCCTGTCGACGGGGAAAAGAGAGCTTTTAAAGCAAAAATGTTCGGTTCCAGTTCTGCAATCTGTTCTCTTCCAAGAACCAATAAGTCATCGACACCGTTTTTTATTGCTGTCTGCCTGATCCCTTCAATTACTGAAATCTCCTCTTCTGAGGTTGCGACAATCAGTTTCCCGCAATTATCATAAGGCACATCATATTTTTTACAGTAATCATAAAGGAGCCATTTCCCCTCGATACAGAGTTTTGCTTTAAGGCTATCCTTAGTATAATAAATTCCTGCATGAATAACTTCACTGTTCCGGCTGCTGGTTTCTTGTCCGAATGACAAGTGTTTTTCGATCAGGAAAACATTGTTGTTCTCTTCTGATACTTTTTCAGCAATTGCAAGTCCAACTACACCGGCGCCAATTATCGTTATATCTGCATCCATCATTTTTACCTGTTTAGAAAATTTCTGCAATGTTGAATGTAAAGCTGTTAAAAATAATTAAAAAAGAGTGTATGACAATAAGGAAGATAAATGATCCGGGATTCCCGACATATTTGTAACTTTACTGAAAATGATAATGAAAATGAATGCATTAATCTTACTACTCTGCCTTTTAGCTTGTTCAGAACAGAAAAATGAACCTGGTTGGAATCTGGTATGGTCAGATGAATTTAACTATAACGGATTACCCGATTCCACAAAGTGGGGTAATGAGACAGGGTTTATCAGGAACCATGAACTTCAGTATTATACAAAACAACGGCTTGATAATTCGATTGTTACGAATGGCAATCTTCTTATCATTGGGAAAAAGGAATCCTACCAGACTGCAAGCTACACCTCTGCAAGTCTGGTTACTGATGGAAAGCACAGCTGGACCTACGGAAAAATAGAGGCCCGTATCAAAATGCCCACAGGACAGGGTATGTGGCCTGCATTCTGGATGCTTGGCCAAAATATCCATCAGGTAGGATGGCCGAAGTGTGGCGAGATTGACATTATGGAGCATATTAATAATGAAGATCTTATTCATGGGACTCTTCATTGGTTTAATGAGAAGCATGTATCCTCAGGAGGAACAACTCCCTGCGATGTTACAAAATTCCATAATTACTCAATAGAGTGGGATAAAGATTTTATCAGATTATTTCTTGATGGTAATAAATACCGGGAAGGCAATATCAAAGATGGAATAAACAGCACAGAAGAATTCCATAAGCCACATTATATCATTCTCAATCTTGCTATTGGCGGGGACTGGCCAAAAAACCCGGATCTGACAACTGTATTTCCTGACACAATGTATGTTGATTATGTAAGAGTTTATCAGAATGGTTTAAAATGAAACAATTATGGAACACATCAACTTTAAAAGTATTCTGTTTAAGCTGATTATTTTGTTTTTTAGTTCGACTCTCTGTTCATCACTAAAGGCACAAACTAATCCTGACGGCTCAGCACCACAATTTCTATTCCCAGATTTTTCTATCGGTAAAGTCAGGATGAAAAATGACAAACTTCAATCTATAATGTTGAATTATAATACCGTCTCCGAAAAGATGGTATTTGAAAAGGATGGCAATCTGTATGATATGGTAAATACAGAAATGATAGATACTATTTTCGTTCAGGAGAGTAAGTTTGTGCCTGTTGGTAAGGTGTTTTATGAAGTATTGCTGATCGCACCAATCTCCCTGTTTATCCAGCATAAAGGGGAGTTATTGTCTCCGGGAACTCCGGCAGGTTATGGTGGTACCTCTCAGGTATCCAATACTAAACAGTTGTCATCAGTTCAACTTTCAACCGGTTATTATAATCTGAAGTTACCGCAGGATTACATAGTAAAAACAGATCGTGTTTACTGGATCAGAAAAGACAATATAATGTTCAGCTATACCAATGAAAGACAATTCATTAAAATATTCCCTGACAAGGTAAAAGAAATTAAGGAATTCATCAAAAAACAGAAAATCAAATTTGATATGCTTCAGGACCAGATAAGGCTTGCTGAACATTGTAATGAAATGATTCGATGACTATCGTTCTCCGGCTAAATCAACTATAATAACATTATATCTCATTAGAATACAGCGTTAACTAAGATTTCATCTGCAAAAATCCATTGTCCGATTCCATTGATTGCATACACTCTGACGAATCTTGCATTTTCATTTAAATGATCCGCTGTTGCCATATCTATCCAACAATCATACCTGTCATTCAGATATTGATCCATTATTACAGTTTTTAAAGTTTTGAAATTCTTCCCATCTTCTGAAACAGAAAATTCAACACTTGTGGGCAAAAAAATGTTTTTCAATTTATAAGTTAAGAATCGTGCCGCCAGACTTTTTACAGGTTGTTCCGTTCCCATATCAATAGTTGCAACAATATCTTTTTTTTCAAATCCCAACCAGTTTTTATCAGTATAATCTTCGACTCCAAACTTTCCATCTGTCAGGTTTCCTCCAGAATAAGTTGAGGATGGCGGATAACTGAAAATTAATGATTTAGAGATGGCGTCATGCTTTAAGTTACCTGAAAAGGAGGCTGCCAGGAGTGGCCAGCGACCTTTACCTTCTTTCCAATCCATATAATCCTGATAAGCTTGAGCGGCAAAGAATGGCTGACCTATTGGTATTTTGGAATCCGGTTTGTCGAGTATTCCACATACTGCAAAGCTTATTACTTCATCTACCCCAGCTTTGCTGACACCAACCAATTGCGACAGGAATCGTGGAAATGGCGCTGGAATTAATGCAGAGGGACGGACATTTAGTCCTTTTTCCCAGGTAAAAGATTCATTGTTAGACCATAATTCAATTTTAGTTTTGTTATGGACTTCCCGCAAATGAATGAAATTATCTTTCATATGAGGGAGCGGCATAGGTTCTACAACACATCCGATTTCATCCTGATAGGCAATTATATCTACATTTAGTTTTGCAATCTGTGCTGCAAATATACCGTCATCAAATTTTGACAGACGTAATCCATAAGGAGAGATTAACACTTTTGCTTTTGGAATAAGGCTTTTTGCTTCAGAAGTTAACGAGTTTACCGCATCAACTGCCTTTTGTGAAAGGTATGGACCAACAACATCTTCACATGGTAAATACCAGCCATAGAATGATTTATGCTTTGAATACAGTTTAGCAGTTTCGTGCATTATTTTTACCTGTATTGCCCGGGTCTCAGGTATTCGGGGGTTGTCGTCCTGATCTTTAGCCCATCCTGTGCTCATAAAGACTTTAATATTATGTTCATCTGCTGCATTCATAACTGCATCAACAGGGCTTTCTTTACCTGCTGACCAGGCAGGTGGCATAAAGTCTGAAGGGTAGAAAGATTTTGCATTATTTGCAACGAACATCAGAACAACATATTCAATTCCCATTTCCGAAAGTTCTTTTATCTTCAGTCGCCATAGTTCAGGTGACTTTGCATCAATCCCCTCAGGATTCATGTATTTATTGCGTTCATCCTGATAAGTAAAGTTTATAAATGTCCCACGGACTGGTTTAGTAATATTCTGAGCTTGTATTAAGCTGGTAACTGCCAGCATAAGTGCCATAATGAGATTCTTTCCTTTAGTTTTCACTATATATCTTTTTGTTTTGTCAGTTTTCGCCACATTCCAATCATTTGAAAAGTCAATACAATAATAAATAGAGGTACATAAAAGGAGTAAATAAGATTTAAATTTTCTTTAACAATCCTATAATAAAAACAGTGAATTATTGCAAGGATAAACATTAAATAAGATAATCGTTGGATGTTTTTCCAATTGGTTGAATTCAGTTTTTTTAACAAGTAATCATTTGAGGTTATAAGTAACAGGATAATAATCAGGGCTGATATTAATCCTGTATAATTAGCTAATCCAAAATTATCTGTCCGGATAGAATATCCATACTCAGTTTTATTCAGGAAGTATTGCCAGTTATTACCTCTTAAATGAACAAATAGTCCGGTTATCGAATGAATAACAGCCAAAATACCTCCGATAATACTAATGTCTCGTCTTAGATATGTTGAAATCGGGTTTTTGATTTTCAAAATTATATTTGCCGGACCAATAATAAGTGAAGTGGAGAGTATTATTATTGAAATATATCCTGTTGCCTGAGTGATAAAAGTTATTGTATCTCTGTTTGTCCATGCGATGTAAAAAATTATCCCGGCAATTAAAACTAAAGATATTAGTGGCAGATAATGTTTTTTTAATCTTGCGATAGTCTCATTCATAAGCTGAAAATTACAGTCTATTTGTTAGTATTTCCATTCTCCCTGGCTTGCCGGAAAACGATTTATTGAAGGATTATTTTCGTTAACCATTATTTTAGTTTTTTAATTTGCGGATTGCCTATAATAGCTTTTAGTTGGGTAATAGCTATTTGGTTTAGTTTAAGCAACCTATCGGCTTGAGATAGGCTTATTTTTATAAATTCAGCATTCATACTTTCCATATTTGCCAGCACCAGCAATTGTTCAATAGTGGCCTGATCTCTTATGTTGCCTTCGGCTTTGGGGTTTTGAGTTCTCCATTCTTTGGCTGTTTTACCAAACAGGGCTACGTTTAACACATCGGCTTCATTGGCATACACAAAGTTGGTTTGCTCTTTGGTAATGTTGTTGGGTATAATATGTTCTTTAATGGCATCGGTATGGATGCGGTAATTTATTTTGCTAAGGGTGCGGTGCAGGTTCCATGTTAGTTTCAGGCGGTCGTTTTCATCGTCTTTAAGGCGTTGGAACTCTTTAATGAGATATAATTTGAATTCGGGGCTTAACCATGAACCAAACTCAAAAGCAAGGTCTTTGTGAGCAAAAGTGCCACCTCCGTATCGACCAGCTTTTGATATAATCCCAATGGCATTGGTAGCTTCTATCCATTTTTTTGGTGTAAGGTTAAAGCTATTTAGGCCTGCCTGAGTTTTAAAGGTTACGAATTCGTTACCTTTAAAATTTGGATTATTCATTTCTTCCCAGATGCCTAAAAATTCTAAGGTATTTCTGTTTCGCATCCAACTATAAATCATTGTGTCGTCGCCAAAGTTTTTTACCATATCTGTAAGTGAAATGTAGTCGGTACTTTCGTTTTGTAAAATGGTTATTTCTGAGCCTTTTACATTTATTGTTGTTTTATTTTGCTTTGCCATAGCTATTTTACTACTTTTGTGTCATCTAATTCCCGGTTGTCCCTGAAGCAATTCAAACTTTCGGGTTTTGTTTTTTTATACGGTAAAGCCCATTTTTACTAAGTGACTGCTTACCTTTTTCTCCCAATCTTTTACATCAT